>CALPPA020000141.1 GCA_943325355.2 Klebsiella pneumoniae
ATCTGAAACAATTTAGTTTGTTGGTCTGCATTAGGATTGAATTCACTATGTCTAATTCCTGTTCCCGCACTCATCACCTGAACATCACCAGTTTTGATGGTTTCGGCATTTCCCATACTGTCTTTATGCGCTAAGTCACCTTCTAGTGGAATCGTAATAATTTCCATATTATCGTGTCCGTGTTCGCCAAAACCCATTCCTGATGCAACAGTGTCATCGTTTAAAACACGCAAAACACCAAATTGCACTCTTTCTGGATTGTACCAACTCCCAAAACTAAAACTATGATAAGCGTTCAGCCATCCGTGATCTGCGTGTCCTCTTGTATTTGCTTTGTGTAAAACTGAATTTTTCATTTGTAAAAGTATATTAATTATTAGAATACAAATTTACAGCACACTCAACAGGTTATTACTTAATGTAGATTAAGAAATAGATACTTAATGAGAAATGATTTATTTTCTAAGTATTCTCGATTTCATTTTACTAAAAAACTCTGGGGTAACACCAATATAAGAAGCAATTTGTTTTTGAGGTATTTTTTGAATGAGTGTTGGGTATTTTTTACAGAATTTTTCAAAGCGCTCTTCGGCGGTTAAACTCAAGTTATCCATCAGTCTTTCTTGATTGGCTACCAATGAATTTTCAGTCAAAATCCTAAAAAAACGTTCTAATTTTGGAATTTCTAGGTAGAGTAATTCTTGGTGCTCTTTGGATAATAGAACTACTTCTGCATCTTCTAAAACCTCTATAAACAAGTTGCCTGGTTTTTGCGAAAGCAAACTGTACATATCTCCAATCCACCAACCACTGCATGCAAAACTCAACACATGTTCTACAATATTGTCATTGATATTGAAACTTCTAAGCACACCTGAATTTACAAAATAAGAATGTTTGCAAATCTCTCCAGCGTTTAAAATGATGGTTTTTGCCTTGTATTGACGGGTTTCGGTTTTAGACAAAAAGAGTTCTCGCTCTTTAGCAGAAATAGCAACGTGTTTTAATATATTGTCTATAACCAAGGGCACATTATTTTTTTTCCGGTAATAATTTAAAAGAAGTGACTTTGAAACGATTGTCCACGATGGAGCCAACCACTTCGGCCTTTCTTATGGTTGCGCAAAAACCATCGCCAGCGTGGGAATCTCCGTGTGAATCTATTGAAGTGCCATCTACAAAATAAGATTTTCCGTCAATACGAACTGCTAAATCACAGCCGTGTCCTTTCATTTTGAATTGACACTGACCGCAAGATGCTTCAACAATTTGAGATTTGGGTTGTTCTTTTTTGTCTTGCGCATTTACAAATGCTACTGAAAACAGGAATAATAATGAAGCTATTTTTTTCATCTTTTAAGGATTATTTTTATTAAGCTACTGCTTCTTTAATTCTTCTTAATGCTTCAGTCAATAAATCTTCACTTGTTGCGTAAGAAAAACGGATGCAATTTGGATTTCCAAAAGCATCACCGGTTACAGTGGCCACATTGGCTTCACCTAAAAGATACATTGAGAAATCATTGGCATCTTTGATAAATGTTCCTTTTAATGTTTTTCCAAAGAAAGAAGAAACGTCTGGGAACACATAAAATGCACCTTCAGGAACGTTTATTTTGATTCCGGGAATATCTTGAAGCAATCCTACCACTAAATCTCTACGGCTTTTGAAAGCAGCAACCATTTCGTGAAGTACGCTTGGATCAGCATCAACGGCAGTAATTGTGGCACGTTGTGCAATTGAATTTGCTCCTGAAGTTACTTGTCCTTGAATTTTTGTACAGGCTTTTGCAATGAATTCTGGTCCGCCAATATATCCAATTCTCCAACCTGTCATTGCGAAAGCTTTTGCAACTCCGTTTACAGTGATGGTTTTTTCTAACATTCCAGGAATTGACCCGATACTGCAGAAAGTCCCAGAGAAATTGATGTGCTCGTAGATTTCGTCGGCAACAACATATACGTGTGGGTATTTTTCCAATACTTTGGCCAAAGCCGTTAATTCTTCTCTATTGTAAACAGATCCACTTGGATTACAAGGAGAACTGAACCACATCATTTTTGTTTTTGGAGTGATGGCCAATTCTAATTGCTCTGGCGTGATTTTGAAATCGGTTTCAATAGATGTTGGAACTTCTACAGGAACTCCGCCTGATAATTTTACGATTTCGAAATAAGAAACCCAGTAAGGGGCTGGCAAAATTACTTCGTCACCGTCATTTAACATTACTTGTGCAATGTTGTACAACGATTGTTTTGCCCCAGTTGAAACTACAATTTGTGATGGTTTATAATCTAATCCGTTATCTCTTTTGAATTTTCTACAGATGGCTTCTTTCAGTTCTCCGTAACCTTCTACAGGCGAATACGTGCTGTAGTTTTCGTCAATAGCTCGTTTTGCAGCGTCTTTGACGAAATCGGGGGTGTTGAAATCGGGTTCGCCCAAACTTAAACTGATAATATCTTTTCCTTGTGATTTTAATTCTCTGGCTAATGCAGCCATTGCTAATGTTTGTGATGTAGCTAAATTATTGATTCTGTCTGAAAGCGGATTGTTCATTAAATTGTAATTTTTGGTTTGTAAATTTGGTTGTGTGTTTGTTTCTATTGTAAAGCGGGTTTAATTCCAAGTTCTTTCAAATGCTTGAAATGAGCAACTACTGCACTTCTAAAAGTTTTGTATTCGTAATAAGGCAAGTTACATTCTTGTGCTGTTTCTTTTACGATTTTAGCAATTTTTCCGTAATGAACGTGACTAATATTAGGGAAAATATGGTGTTCTATTTGGTGATTTAAACCTCCTGTGTACCAATTTATAATCCAGTTTTTTGGAGCAAAATTAGTAGTTGTGAACAGTTGATGAATTGCCCAAGTGTTTTCGATTTCGCCTTCTTCATTTGGAACTGGATTCGTTGTTTCTTTTACTACGTGTGCTAATTGAAATACTATACTAAGAATTAATCCTGCAGTGTAGTGCATCACAAAAAAGCCAACAAGAACTTTCCACCAAGTAATTCCAATTGCCATAGGCAATACGATCCAAATCGAAACATAAATAATTTTTGTGATGATTAAAGTGGTCCAAAGTGTTTTTGGGCTTTTGGCTTCGCCGTAAGATAACTTTCTTTTCAGATAGCTACTCATTTGTTTAAAATCAGTTGTAATCGCCCAATTGAAAGTTAATAATCCGTACAAAAATACGGAGTAATATTGCTGAAAACGATGAAAACTATACCATTTCGCATCTTTGGTAAACCGGATAACCCTACCAGCATCAAGATCTTCATCGTGACCTGAAATGTTCGTGTAGGTATGATGTAAAACATTGTGTTGTACTTGCCAGTTGTATACATTTCCAGCCAAAACATAAATGCTTCCGCCCATAAATTTATTAATCCAACTGATGTTTGAGTAAGAACCATGATTGCCATCGTGCATCACATTCATTCCAACTCCTGCCATCCCAATTCCTGTAACAATGGTTAATAAAAGATGTAACCAAAACGGCATAGCGAGCGTTAAGATTAAAAAATAAGGTGTAAGAAAAACGGCGAACATAATTATGGTTTTCAGGTACAGTTTCCAGTTGCCTGTTTTCTGGATGTTATTTTCTTTGAAGTAATTGTTTACGCGTGAGTTAAGCGTTCTAAAAAATTTTAGATTGTCTTGTTTTGCGAATGTTGGGGTGATGTTGTTCATATTTAATTTTGGATCTGTTGCAAAGGTAATTATTAAAAATTTTCAATATGTAAAATTGCGTTAAATATTCAAAACTAAAAACTCTACATTTGTTAAAATTTTAAAAAATGGAACAAATTTTAAAGTATTTCCCAAATTTGACTGCTACTCAAAAGGAGCAATTCACTAAACTGGATTTTTTATACCACGATTGGAATGCCAAAATCAATGTCATTTCTAGAAAAGATATCGACGAATTGTACACCAAACACATTTTGCATTCCTTGGGAATTGCCAAAATCATAAAATTCGAACCCGGAACATTTGTTCTTGATGTGGGAACTGGCGGAGGATTTCCAGGAATTCCATTGGCTATTCTTTTTCCGGAAACCCGTTTCTTTTTGATTGATATCATTGCCAAAAAAATAAAAGTGGTTCAGGCTGTCGCCGAAGCCTTGGAACTCAAAAACGTGAAAACGGAACAACTTCGTGCCGAATTGGTAAAAGGTGATTTCGATTTTATTGTGAGTCGTGCCGTGACAAATATGCCTGATTTCGTGTCTTGGGTAAAAGACAAAATCAAAAAGAAAAGCAAACACGAATTCAAAAACGGAATTCTCTATCTCAAAGGCGGCGATTTAACCGAAGAATTAAAGGATTTCCCGAAAGCAACGGAGTATAATTTATCTGATTATTTTGAAAATGAGTTTTTTGAGACTAAGAAAGTAGTGCATTTGCCGTTGAAGTTTTCAGTATAAAATGTATTGGAAATATTGAATTTTTAACTTCAAAACAATTCAAAATTAAATATGGACAAATTACAATCGTTAAGCTTTTTGCTGGTATTGTTTATAACAGCCAGCGTAAATGCACAAAATGGAGACATGGGAAACTGGTTCCAATATTTCGGTAACCAAAAAATAAACAATAAATGGAATTGGCATAATGAAGTGCAATATCGTAACTATAATTTCGCTGGAGATTTAGAGCAATTATTGTTAAGAACAGGGATTGGATATAATTTGTCCGAAAATAACAATAATGTATTGTTGGGATATGCTTATGTTCATTCAGAACCCTATATTGCTGGAACAAACGATAAATCAAACACCAACGAACACCGTATCTTTCAGCAATTCATTACCAAAGAAAAATTTGGAAGAGTAAATATTCAACATCGATATCGTTTTGAACAACGATTTATCGAAGGTGATTTCAAGATGCGTGCGCGTTATTTTCTGTCTTTTAATGTTCCAATCAACAAAAAAGAAATGGAGAAAAATGCGGTTTATGCTTCGGTTTATAATGAAATTTTCATCAATACCGAACCCGATTATTTTGATAGAAACCGTATTTATGGAGGAGTTGGCTATTGTTTCAATAAAAATTTCAAGGTCGAGGCTGGTGTAATGACGCAAATTCTGTCAAACTCTAGTAGAACTCAATTTCAAATTATGTTTTTTAATAGTTTGCCTTTTTAATAGTTTTAGAAAATTTAAATCAAAACCCACAAGAACTCAAACTATTTGATTCTTGTGGGTTTTTAAATTTCGTACTTCGTATATCTAACTTTGCACCTTGAAAACTATTCTCCCAAAAACGGGTATCTATAATCTTCTGGAGTTACAAAAGTTTCTTTAATTGTTCTTGGCGAAGCCCAACGCAATAAGTTCAATGCTGAGCCGGCTTTGTCATTGGTTCCAGAAGCTCTCGCGCCACCAAAAGGTTGCATTCCCACAACCGCACCAGTAGGTTTGTCGTTGATGTAGAAATTTCC
>CALPPA020000142.1 GCA_943325355.2 Klebsiella pneumoniae
TCAATCATTACCGCTAATTCCAGGGTTTCTTTTTTCCCAATGCTTTTCTCGTAAGTTCCCGGATGTGGACCGTGAGGAATGCCACCCGGATGCAAACTGATGTGCCCTTGTTCAATGTCGGTTCTACTCATAAAATCGCCGTCAACATAGTATAAAACTTCATCAGAATCAATATTTGAATGATTGTAAGGCGCAGGAATGGCTTTCGGATGATAGTCGTAAAGCCTTGGAACGAAAGAACAAATCACAAATCCTTTGCTCTCAAATGTTTGATGAACTGGTGGTGGTTGATGAACTCGGCCAGTTATGGGTTCAAAATTATGTATGGAAAATCCATAAGGGTAGTTGTAACCGTCCCAACCCACAATATCAAAAGGATGCGAATTGTAAATCACTTCGTGCAGTTTGCCTTGCTTTTTTATTTTTATGGTAAAATCCCCAATTTCATCAAAAGTTTCTAGATTTTCGGGCAATTTATAATCTCTTTCACAA
Source organism: Klebsiella pneumoniae (assembly GCA_943325355.2). Lineage (GTDB taxonomy): Bacteria > Bacteroidota > Bacteroidia > Flavobacteriales > Flavobacteriaceae > Flavobacterium. The sequence continues at coordinate 493 of CALPPA020000142.1, forward strand.
TAGGGGGAATGTTCTAATAATTGTCCAAACCAATTTCGATACCGTTTTGGAGTATAAATAGGGCTGGAAGATTCCGTGATAAGCATTTTATTTTCCGAAGAATCAAAGTTAATCTGGTAAATAATCCCACGCGGAATGATGAGATAATCACCGTATTCAAAAGAAATATTTCCAAACATTGTTCGCAATGTACCGCTTCCTTTGTGGATGAAAAGCACTTCATCGGCATCGGCATTTTTATAGAAATAAGTTGTAAGCGATTGACTTGGTGCGGCTACACTTATAATCACGTCGCTATTGGCCAACAAAGGCGTTCTACTTTGCAAATAATCCGAATTTGGAGCAACATCAAACGAAATTAGTTTTCGGGAATGAATATTTTCGGCAACTGCTATTTTTGGTTTTACATCAATTGATTTTTCAATTTCTTTAATCATTGTTGGTCGATGATGGTGATAAGAAAGCGATGCCATACCATCAAATCCAATGGTTCCAAACAATTGTTCGTAGTACAAATCTCCGTTTGGTTTATTGAAAACGGTATGTCTTTTGGGCGGAATACTTCCTAGTTTATGATAGATTGGCATAATTCAATGGATTAGTGGTTTCAAAATAAGACAAACCTTTCTCAATCAAATGTTTGTTTTCGGGTTGGGTTTGTATCAGGTTTGTCAATTCATTATAGCTTTTAGAAATATAATCTTGATTGTTCTTTTTAAAAGAAGCTTCATAAAAATTCAAAATCAGCAACCAATTTTTTGGAGAAAGTGATGTGATTTTCTCCCACAAAGTTTCAAGGTTTGTTGTTTTTCCTTCTGAATAATCAGCCACTTCTTGAAACAGTTTTTCCTCTTTTGAAATTGGTATTTTGATAGTTTCAGTGCTGATAACGTGTTTTATTAAATCAAAAGAATTTACATCAGCAGGACCTGCATAAGCGGAGCTGATTTCTTTGCCAATGGCTAAATGATAAATTCCCCAATTGGGTTGGTAAAGTATTTCCCCTTCAAAAGTTACTGTGCATTCGTTGAAAGCTATCAATTGAATTTTGCCAAATAAGTTACGTGTTCCCGATATCACTTTCCCTTTTACGACAACACCACTTTCAAATTCGAGAGTTGTAAATTGCCCTTCAGAAATTTTGTAAGCTTCTAAATCTCTAGGTGACATGTCTTCAATAGCAAGATGAATTCCTTTTAATTTTCCAATTGCGGTTCCAAATCCATCAGGATGACTTAGAATTCCGTGACTAATTAATTCTTTGTCTCTATTAGATAATGCGGTTCCACCTTCAGTATGGATATAAGCAACTTGCGAAGGATCTTTTTGAGAAGTCCTAACTTTTTTGAATATTCCTGAAATTTGTATGCCAGTAGAAAGCTCGATTGTACCTAATTCTTCTGAAAAAATTAGTTTTTGAACACCTTTTAATCCGCCATTTCTAATGGATAAATTATCTGCCAATTCTTCTAAAACCTTACTTAAATGAGCAAAATCTGGGGTTACAAATAATTGTGGTTGATGTTTAGTAACATCAAAACTTTGGTAAGCTGCATCAATCGTGTAATCCAATTTCTTGACTTTGTCTGACAAACACAATTTGCTTTCACCAATGGAAGACAAAAGTCCGGCACCATATAATTTAAAGTCAGTCAATGTGCCAATCAAACCATATTCAACACTCCACCAATGCAAGTTTCTTACCATCGCCATTTCTGACAATTCACCATTTAAATTTTGCAGGTATTCGATTTCTGCCTCAGCAGTATCAATGGCTGTTGTGGAAGTGTTTTTAGATTCTTTTAGAATGGACAATTTTCTGACAGCTTGAAACAAAGCGTCGTCGTGTTTGGATGTGATGGCTTTTGAGCCAATCATTCCAAATCGACGTAAATATTCAGAATATTCGGCATTCGCCAAAATAGGAGCGTGTCCAGCCGTTTCGTGAATAATGTCAGGAGCTGGTGTATATTCAATGTTGGTTTGCGATCTAATGTCAGAAGCAATAACCAAGACATTATAAGCTTGGAATTCCATAAAAGCAGCAGGTGGAATCAAGCCGTCAACTGCAGCGGCAGCCCAGCCAATTTCTTGTAAAATTCGATTCATACCATACATACTTGGTATTTCATTGGCAGAAATTCCGGTTTTTGCCAAGCCTTCAAGGTAAGTTTCGTGAGCGTGAATTTTTAAAAATTCAATATTGTTGCGCATCACATAGCGCCAAACTGCTTGATCTTGGGCGGTATATAAATCGTAATTTTGAGGCTTTATGTATTGTCTCAAATGAACGGGCAACTTGTCCAAGACTGGATTTGAAATGATCTTTTGCATAATTATCTAATCAGTAATTAATTCTAAATCGAAATTCCGAAATCTAAATTTAAAGTGTACCTCTTCGTTCTTGCTCTCTTTCGATGGATTCAAACAGCGCTTTAAAATTTCCTTTCCCAAAAGATGTCGCGCCTTTTCTTTGAATAATCTCGTAAAACATAGTTGGTCGGGATTGAATGGGTTTGGTAAAAATTTGAAGTAAATAACCTTCCTCATCTCTATCGACTAATATTCCCAAAGGTTGCAAAACATCGATATCCTCGTCAATTTTACCAATTCTAGTTCTTAAATCTTCATAATAAGTATTAGGAACAGTTAAAAATTCGACACCGCGATTTTGCATTTCGGATACCGTTTTTACAATATCATCAGTCGCCAAAGCTACGTGTTGGATTCCTGGACTTTCATAAAAATCGAGGTATTCGTCTATTTGGGATTTTCGTTTGCCAATGGCGGGTTCGTTTATCGGAAATTTTATTCTGCCATTGCCATTACTCATTACTTTACTCATCAAGGCAGTATATTCAGTAGAAATATCTTTGTCGTCAAATGAAAGAATTTGTTTGAATCCCATTACATCTTCATAAAATTTGACCCAATAATTCATTTTTCCCAGCTCCACATTTCCAACCATATGATCCACATATTTAAGTCCAATCGGTTCCGTTTTAAATGTTGGATTCCAAGCTTTATAACCAGGCAGGAAAGGGCCATTGTAATTACTTCTTTCAACAAATAAATGAATTACTTCCCCAAAAGTGTGAATGCCGGATTGAATTACGAAACCAAATTCATCGGAAGTTTTGGTTGGTTCCATATATGATTTTGCACCATGGCTAATGGCTTCTTCATAATTTCTAGTAGCGTCATCAACCCAGAGCGCAACAAATTTTACGCCGTCGCCGTGTTTGTCGATATGTTGCCCCATTGCCGTTCCACTTTGCAAAGGCGAAGACAAAACTATCCTTATTTTATCTTGAACAATAACATAAGATTCTTTGTCTCGATTTCCGGTTTCTAAACCAGAATAAGCCAGTGATTGAAAGCCAAAAGCAGTTTTATAATAATGGGCAGCTTGTTTAGAGTTGCTGACATAGATCTCTACAAAGTCTGTACCGTTGAGCGGCATAAAATCATCTTGAAGAAAATTTGACATAAGTAAATGTTTAAATTGTTGACACAAATGTAATTAATGAGATTATACTATCAATAATATTCAATCAATTTTTATGATTATTTTTGGAGTATTTAAAAAAATTTGCATTTTAATTTATGAAATAAACAATATGTGGGATAATGACGTAAAAGAATACCTTTAAAAATTAAAGGCTTTTAAAATTTATTTTGAAATTGATTATAAAAAAACAGGAAGTATATTATTGAATTTTTGTGTGAAGAGGAAAAAATAATTTAATTGTTGTGCCCACATTTTTTTGTGAAATTATGCTAAAAACACCACTTATTTTTTTTATAAATATCTTGCTTATGATAAGTCCCAAACCTAAACCCTGCTGTTCTTTTTTTTCACGATTAAATTGTTGATTTACGTTAATTTCTTTAATTTCTTTTTCAGTAAATCCTATTCCGTAATCTTGTATAGTTAATTCGTAGTATTCTGAATTGTATTTTTTACCAGAAACAATAATTTTTTTATTATTTTCTGAAAATTTCAATGCGTTATCTAATAATTCAAATAGAATAAAATGTAAATATTCAACCTCTATTTTAATATTTGATTCATCAACATTGAAAACAATTCTTTTCGCTTGGTTTTTATCTGCATTGGCAATATTATCCTTGACCTTTGAAAATTCATTAGATATTTCGGAAGAGGAAGTATCCGAGAAATCTAATTCGTTGTTTTTAAGATCGCGATAAAGGATAGAATTTTTCAATGTTCTATTTAGTCTTTCTCCAGATAATTTGATAGTGTTGTAAAATAAATCTACTTCATTCTCATCTAAACGTTTTTTGTTTTTGATTAAAAGATTAATAGATCCCAAAATGCCATAAAGAGGAGTGTTTATTTCGTGAATGAAATAGTTGTTATTACTTGCGTTAATAGTGTTGTAAGCATTTTTCACTTTTTCGAATCTATCGATTTTAATATTTATAATTTTTATTAAACTTTCAATTTTAAAAGGTTTGGTTAAAAAATGATCAACCCCATTTAGGACAGATTTTTCTTTTTCCTCTTCATCATTAATTGCTGTCAAAAAAATAAAAGGTATTTGGTTTATTGTATCGGTTTCTCTAACTATTTCATAAAATAAATTGCCATCCATAATCGGCATCATTATGTCGCTAATAATTAAGTCTGGAGTCCAAAAGTCTAATATTTTGAGCGCCTCTTGCCCATTTTCAGCGGTTCGAACTATAAAGTTATTAAGGGTTAACAATTCAGAAATTGTCTCTCTTAAACTTGCTTCGTCATCGACTAGGAGTATTTTTTTATTGTTCATAAGGAAAAAAAAGTGTTAATGTGGTTCCGCAATCTTTTTTGCTCTCAATTGATATTTCTCCATTAAGAAGGTCTGTAAATTGTTTTACGATAGTTAACCCTAATCCAGAACCTACAATTGTACTTGTATTTGTAGCTCTGAAAAATGAAGTAAATAA
>CALPPA020000143.1 GCA_943325355.2 Klebsiella pneumoniae
AATAACTCCTAAATAATCCTAGAGAGCAACCGCAACAGTTGCTCTTTTTTGTTTTTATTTTATAGTGAAAAAGTATACTTTTACACCTTTGATAATGGAATTACCTTGACTCTATACGCAGCTCGAAGTAAAAGTCTCAAAAACGTTAAAAAACACCTATTGTATTAGCCTATTTATGAAAAAATACTTCCTACACGACGGAACGGAACCCAGCGGTCCTTTTGATTTTGAAGAATTGAAAGCCCAAAGAATAACAAAAAAATCTCCTGTATGGTTTGAAGGGATGGAAAACTGGAAATACGCTGAAGAAGTTGACGAATTAAGTTCACTTTTTGTGGTATTGCCTCCTCCCATTAGCACCTTTTCTGCAACTCCTCCTGCTCCAAAAGTGGAAAGAACCCTAGGAACTCGAAAAATTCTGGGTTTATCCAAAAATACTTTTTGGATAGGTTGTGGAATATTGGTTTTACTAGTGTTTACCTGTTTTTTTAATAACTTACAAGAAGAAAGAAGCCGGGAATTAAAGCAAAAAAATCATAAAACAGAAGTGGAAAATTACCAATATGTATTGCAACAAAAAGAAATAGAAAATCAAAAAATCATTGAAGCCGAAGCCGAAAAAGCAGCAGCAGCAAGAATGACTGAAGAGAAAAAACAAACCTTCAGCAACAGGATTCTGGAAATTCAAAAAACAATAGAAGATTACCAAGCCAATATTGAAGTAACCGAAAAAAAGTTAGAAAAAACTTCTGGTTTCAAGGTATTAAGGACTGAAAAAGAAAAAAAGGAACAAATGAATCTGTTGCAAAATGAAATAAACAATTATAAAATCGAAATTGAACAACTGCAAAAAGAATCCGATCAATTGAAACTGGAACTAGAAAAAATACCCTAAAAGATTAAACGCTCTTAGGGCATAGCACAGATTACTTCGTCTATTCGACCTTTGGTCTCGGGTCATAGATTAAAAAAGGTTTTTAAAAATCCTTAAATCTGTGGCGAAAAAAACAAAGCAGAACGAACTGTCTCGCTATTATTTTATTTTCAAATTATTTATTGTTGTTCCCGTTAAAAATTAATATTTTGCAGGATAATAAAACGAAATTCATTCCAAACCACAAATGATTCAAGATATTTCATTGGGATTACTCGAAACCTATAAAGGAAAAATCAATACTTACGACGAAGTTCTTGACCAAAACAGCCAAGTAAAACCCTATTGGCAAGGACTTTTTGACACTTTAGAATCTATTGGTATTGATGAACTACAATTACGAAACGATGAAATCGTAAAAAAATTAAAGGAGAACGGTGTTACCTATAATGTTTATGACTCCAATAAAGAATCGAATCGTGCTTGGAAATTAGACCCAATTCCTTTTCTGATTCACGAATCAGAATGGAAAACAATTGAAAAAGGCTTACAACAAAGAGCTCGTTTGTTAGATTTGATTTTAAAAGATCTTTATGGCCCACAATTATTGATAAAAAATGCCATTATTCCGGCCGAATTGGTATTTGACAATTCAGGATTTTTATTGCCTTGTTTTGATATTAGACAAAAAAACAACAAACAATTAATCAATTATGCAGTAGATTTAGCCCGTGGTCCTGATGGCAAAATGTGGTTGTTAGACAACCGGACTCAGTCGCCTTCTGGAGCGGGATATGCGCTTGAGAATCGAATTGTGATGAGTAAAGTTTTTCCAGAATTGAATAAAAAAACCTACCGAAAAAGACTTTCACCCTACTTTAATCAATGGCAACAAACTGTTGATTCACTTGGAAATAATAGCAATGAAAATCCTAATGCGGTGTTCTTGACTTCAGGCCCTGGTAACGAAACCTATTTCGAACACGTTTATCTTTCCTCCTATTTAGGGTATACTTTGGTCCAAGGAAATGATTTGTTGGTTCGGGATGGATTTGTTTGGCTAAAATCGATTGACCAGCTGGAGCGCGTCGATGTAATTATAAAACGATTAGACGATAATTGGTGTGACCCATTAGAACTTAGAAAAGATTCTTTGCTTGGAATTCCTGGTTTATTACAAATCATTCGACTCGGTAATGTTTCTGTCATAAATCCACCTGGAACAAGTGTTTTAGAGAATTATGGTTTAATGGCTTTTATGCAAAATGCTAGTAAGTTTCTATTAAATGAACCTTTATTACTAAGTTCGATTGCGACTTGGTGGTGTGGACAAACGAAAGAATTAAACTTTGTATTAGAAAATTTACCTAAACTAATCATAAAGAAAACCAATAGAAAACAAGGTTTTAGATCCATTTACGGGCGTTTATTGAATGAGCTAGAAATCGAGGATTTAAAAATTATGATTCTCAAAAGCCCAAAAGATTATGTCGCCCAAGAAGAAGTGAGTTTATCAACTACGCCCTCATTTGTCAATGGAGTTATTGAGCCTCGATTTGCAGCACTTCGCGCTTTTTTGATTGCAGACGGAGAAGAATACAAAGTAATGCAAGGCGGTTTAACCCGCAGTTCCGCACTTAAAGATAAATTCGAAATATCCAATCGTTTTGGCGGAATATCCAAAGATACCTGGATTATTTCAGACACTCCAATAGCATTTCAAGAAAAATCGGTTGAACGAAAAAACACCATCAATCAACTTAAAAATTCTTTGACCAGCAGAAATGCCGAAAACTTATTTTGGGTAGGTCGCTTATGCGAAAGGACGATGGCACTGCGTAGTTTTTTAAAAATTATTCTAAATAGGCTTAACGAAAACGTAACCAAACACGGCAATAAACAACCTGATTTTTTAGTGGTTTTATTAAAATCGTTAACACATCTCACACAAACCTATCCAGGATTTGTAGGTAAAGAAGCCAAAGATGACGAAGAATTTGATAATGAAGCTATTTTTGAAGACCCTATTGCAGAATTGCTCCTTTTGATTAATGACACAAAAAAAGTAGGTTCGGTGGTTTATAACATTCAATCGCTTCTCAACACGATTAATCAGGTTAGCGAAAAATGGAACCACGATACAAGACGTATTATAAATTTAGTTGAAGATAGTCTTTTTGCACTTAAAAATACCAATACTGTCAACATTAACAGTGTAAATCACAGTTTAGATAAATTACATATTCGTCTTTTTTCCTTTTATGGAAATATCTACGAGACATTACCAAGAGACAATGGTTTTTATTTATTGGAAGCTGGCAAAAATGTAGAACGAATTTTATCTTTATTATCGGTTTTTCGTTCCACCCTAAACTTTAAAAAATCGGAGGAAGAAGAAGTACTTTTGATGGAGGCTATCCTAGAAAACCACCATTTATTAGCACAATATAGAAATATCTACAAATCTCATTTGAGTTTGAAAGCAGTTATTAATATGGTTTTTTTAGAAAAAAAATTGCCCTATACCCTTTCCTATTTACTAGACACACTTTCGTTGTATCTTTCTAAATTACCAAAAACGAATGACCCGAATCGCTTGAGCATAGCCGAAAAATCAGTTTTAGAAGCAAGTACTATTGTAAAATTAATTGATGCCGATACGCTGATAAAAGTAGACGTAGATACACAATTTCGCCCTGAATTAGATGATACAATTGCTAGGGTTTTTCAACTAATCTGCTATGTTTCCAACAATTTAGCGAGTTTGTATTTCAACCATTCAGAGATGCAACATTCTGTCTTTGAAACCCTTGAAAATATTGATACTGATGAAATATAAATTAAAACATCATACTCAGTATACTTATGCAAATAATGTGCATAATTACCAAAGCATCCTATGTTTGCAACCGCGAAATTCTGTGAAACAAATATGCACCAATTTTAAATTAGAAATTGAACCAAAACCTTCAAAAATATTCAGCCGAAAGGATTATTTTGGAAATATTCAACATTATTTTTCGCTTCACGAATCGCATAAATCACTAAAAGTAACTGTTTCAAGCGAGGTCGAAGTTTTGAATAATCCCATACAAATTTTTAATACTATCAGTTGCCAAGAAGCCAGAGAAAAATTTAAAACAGATACTAATCTCAAAATTGAGACTTTTCAATATGTATTACCCAGTCAATTTATTACTTGGGATGAAGAAATTGTAGCTTTTGCCGAAACCTGCTTACTGCCAAATGTGACCCTTTTTGAAGCTGTTTTGGATTTAATTAAAAAAATATATACTGAATTTAAATTTAAATCGGGAGCAACCAATGTCAATACACCACTAAAAACAGTACTAAAAGAACGAAAAGGAGTTTGCCAAGATTTTTCTCATTTGGCGATCGCTTGTTTACGAAGTGTGGGTATTCCAGCAAAATATGTGAGTGGTTATATCGAGACTTTAGCTCCAAAAGGCAAACCCAAATTAGAAGGCTCTGATGCGTCTCACGCTTGGATTTCGGTGTATATACCAGAAATGGGTTGGTGTGAATTTGACCCAACTAATAATATGATTCCTGAACAAGGCCATATTGTAACTGCTTACGGAAGAGATTTTGGCGATGTCTCGCCACTAAAAGGAATTATCTTTAGTTCTGGAGAACATAAAGTAAAAGTCGAAGTCGATGTGATACCCCTGATTTAATAAACCAAAAAAAATTCAACAATTCCTCGCATTTTTACAAACTCATCTATTTTAGTTTCTGTAACTTCGTTCTCCATTGTGGCTAAGTTTCAAAATGATTTCAAAAAGACAACAGAATTATCAAAAAATATCCTCTTTTAACGGCTCGAAAAGCATCGATACTCGATCAAAATACAGCAAACGAATTGTTTGCAGAAATTATGCAACTCGGAATTCCATTTGGCTATCAACAAGCTAATTGTCATAATATTTCGCATTACATCTGTATGTTTTTAAAATCTAAAGGCTATTATTCTGCCAAAATATGGGCATTTGCTCCCGTAGTATATTCTACTTCAAGCAGTAAATTAATCTCTTTTATAGACAAAAAAAACATCTCCCCAAACGGAAAAATTGATTGGGGATATCACGTTGCGCCAATATTGCAAGTCCGAATTGGGAATAAAGTGCGCAAAATGGTTATTGATCCGGGATTATTTCCAAAAAATATTGTACGTTATCGGACTTGGTTAGCCAAACTCAGAACCCGAAAACTCATCTACTTAATAATGGATTCGGACTGGTATGTATACAATTCGTCTATGATACCCAATTCGCAATTGACTCCTGATTATAATGAGTTTAAACCTAATCTGAAATTACCCGATTGGTTTTCTGATAAATTGATCACTGATTTTTTCAAATACGAAGAAGAGTCGGAAGAACAACATTGGATAGAAAAAGGATTGGCAGTAAACGAAACTGCTATGGCTTTTTATAATGCCGAAATCAAGCCGATTCTTCATTGCAAACTACATCTCGATTTGG
>CALPPA020000144.1 GCA_943325355.2 Klebsiella pneumoniae
TTTACAAATATAGCAATTTATTTATTTTGTAAGTTTTTTTTTATAATAACTCAGAATTGAGAGAGAAAAAAACTTCAAAACGCTATTTCCTGCTGCCATTTCAAATGAAATTCACTGAACCCCACTGGCACTCGTTTGTCCACTTTCTCTGGTGCTCGATTGCATCGAGTACCTACATAAATTAAAAGACAAAAAACGTAGCGTTTGCAACACGGCTATTTTAATTTTAAGAAGTAGTTCATAAAATCAATAGACAAATTGGATAGGATTGCTTCGTTCCTCGCAATGACTCGCTTTAAAACTACTGTTTTTTTCTCTTCCGTTATTATGAAAACAAAACAAAATTTTTAGCCCTGATGGAAGCGGCATCCTCGCAGCGAAGCGAAGAGATACAGTGGACAGCAGGAGGATTGGTTCTTGAAAACACAAATGATTCTGCTTCTAAAAAAACCTCCCCTTGTCTTGTCCTGAAATAGGTTTACACAAAAGTGTAAAAATATGGAAAGATATTCAAGAGAAAGTATTTCAAAAAGGCAATCTGTATATTCAGAAGAATTCAAAAGATTTGTTTGTAATGATTATCTCACTGGTTCAATGACCAAAAAAAAAGTGGAGTTAAGACATAATCTTGGTAACGGTCGACTTACTTATTGGCTAAGGGAAAAAGGATTTGATAATTTAAAATCAAGAATTGTATCTTTACCCGCTATGAAATCAGTTACAAATAATTCTATTAGAAAAGACTCCTTTCGTGTGGTAAATAGCAAATACAAAGTAAAATCTTATGATTGTATCCGTTACTAAAATGGAGTTAAATTCTTATTCAAAACTGATTGCTTTTTTTAAGTTCAATGGGCAAATCATAAAAGAGTTGCAACACACTCAATGCAAAAAACACAAAGTAACCGGAAGTTGGAACTTGAAAGTTTGGTATACAATGACTTTATGGGAAAGTGAAAAGGATATCAACGAGTTTTATCGCAATGGTACCCACCTAGAAGCGATGAAACAATCTATAAAATTCTCTTCTAAAATTCAATCCCATCGCATACAAAAGGAAGATTTGATGCCTTGGAAGGAAGCAAAAAAATTTTTTGGTAGCAAATAATCTCAGCAAGCTATCCCGAAAGCTATCGGGAATGCTATCTTTAAACATCTTTTTTGTATTTTTGAAATCTCCAGACAAATTAAAACCCATTATGAAAAAAGCAGCTCTTATTCTCGTGACCCTCTTGCTATTCGCTTCTTGCGGAAAATCAAAGGAAATTTCAAAAATAGTAGGCAAAGATTGGCTGTTAGGAAAATGGGAAAACAAATCGGACGAGGGCAACTTATTGGAAATTTGGACAAAAACAAATGACAGCATATATATTGGCGAAAGCTATTTTATAAAAGAAAAAGACACTTTGCATTCTGAAAAAATCCAGTTGAAACAAAAAGGGGAAGATCTTTTTTACATTTCTACCATTAAAGGCCAAAACAATGACAAACCCGTAACTTTCATTTTCAAAGATACTCTTGGGAAACAATTAGTTTTTGAAAATCCAAAACACGACTATCCGCAAAAAATCATTTATTCGCAGCTATCAAAAGACCGAATGATTATTTTAATCTCCGAAATTCAACAAGGAAAAGTCAGTTCCATAAAATATTCGTTGAAGAAAACAAAATAAAAAAGTCCATTTTCTATAAAAAAAAACAACCTTTTTCTAAAAATATGGATATTGTGTTGTGCAATATTTTAAATTTTTATTAAAAATACAATTCTTACAATATTATTTATATTTAGTCTAAATAAGCTTTGCAATCTCAAATTTGGTGTTTATATTTGCATAGTTATTTTTAATGAATCTAAATAAAAAATGAAAAATAGTTTAGTTATTGGACTTTGCCTGGTGTCCATTTTAAGTTTTGCTCAAGAAAAAATTGTAGAAAAAGATACTGTTTATACTTTAAAAGAAGTTTCTGTAAATTCAGATGTAATTGTTGGAAGTAAATTCAAAGCCAAGAACAGAGCTGGTTCCACCTCGTTTATTTCGCCAGCCGACTTAAAAATATTTAATTACTCAGACATTTCAAGAGTATTGGGGAAAATTCCAGGAATAACTGTTCAAGAAGAAGATGGTTTTGGCTTAAGACCCAACATTGGAATGAGAGGAACAAATCCAAACCGAAGCGAGAAAATAACATTAATGGAAGACGGAATTCTAATTGCTCCAGCTCCATACGCTGCTCCAGGCGCCTATTATTTCCCTACTACAAACAGAATGCAAGCTTTTGAAATAATTAAAGGAGGAAGCCAAATACAATACGGACCTTATACTACCAGCGGAACCATCAATATGGTTTCTACACAAATCCCAAATAAATTTACAGGTAATTTTGTTAGCAGCTACGGAAGTTTTAATACCAAAAGAACGTATATCAATGTGGGAGATAACTTTAAAAATTTCGCCTATTTAGTAGAATATAATAATCGAAATTCTGATGGATTCAAAAAAATAGATTACAGTGATAAAAAAACTGGTTTTCAGGGCAATGATTATGTTGCTAAGTTCAGAATCAACTCCGATTTTGATGCAAAAATATACCAATCGTTGACCTTTAAATTGCAATATTCAGAGGATAATGACAATGAAACCTATTTAGGATTAACTGATGCCGATTTTAAAGCAGATCCTTATAGAAGATATTTGGGTTCAAACGAAGATTATATTGACACCGAACATTTTCAATTGATGGCAACTCATTACATCAAACCATTAAAAAACTTGACTTTTACCACAAAAGCTTATAGAAACACCTTTGCCAGAAACTGGTATAAATTAGACGGTGTTAATCTAGGAACGTCAACTGTTTCTATCAATTCTATTTTAGAAGATCCCATAAAATATAATGCTGAGTTCAACGCAATTAATGGATCTGCAAATACTATTGCCAATGCCTTGCGTGTAATAGCGAACAATAGAAACTATGAAGCCCAAGGTATTCAAAGTGTTGGAAACTATAAATTAGAAAAAAATGCTTTTACGCACGAAATCGAATTTGGTATTCGCTATCACGAAGATTATGAAGATCGTTATCAATGGGTAGATGGCTATGCTGTAAACAACAAAGCAATGAACCGAACCAATACTGGTGTTCCCGGAACAGATTCAAATAGAATAACAAGTGCAAACGCCATAGCAAGCCATATTTTATATAATTTAAGTTATGACAAATTCACGTTTTCGCCAGGTGTTCGTTATGAAAACATAGACTTAAAATCATTAGATTATGGAAAATCGGATATAGAAAGAACTGGTAAAAATATTGTTGTAGAAAAGAATAATGTAGGCGTTTGGATTCCGGGAATTGGGATACTATACGATTTAAATAAAATGTATAATGTTTTTGCTAGCGTACATAAAGGGTTTTCTCCTCCTGGAGCAAAGGCTGGTGAAGATGCAGAAAATAGTGTTAATACAGAAGTTGGTTTCCGAATGAATAAAAATGCTTTTTCGGGAGAATTAATTTATTATTACAATGATTTTTCAAATCTTCAAGGTTCAGACAATATGTCTGGCGGTGGTTCTGGAACAGGAGATTTGTTTAATGCAGGAAATGCAATCGTAAATGGTATAGAGTTGACAGCGACCTATGATTTCCTTTATAAAAACACCAATCAATTCAGACTTCCTGTAACGTTAAGCTACACATATACTGATACCAAACTAGAATCTACTTTTGCCAGTCCAATTTGGGGAAATGTTGTTCCTGGTGATGAGATTCCATACATACCAACAAATCAATTATCACTAATGGCAGATTTTGAGTTCCATAAATTTCAATTTGCTGTGGGATATCGCTTTGTAGATGCTTTCAGAACGAGAGCTGGACAAGGAACCATTCCTGCTAATTATAAAGTGGATAGCTATTCTGTTTTTGATACTTCGGCGAAATATCTACTATCAAATAATGTGACCTTGATGGTAAATGTTATGAATTTATTTGATGCCGAAAATGCTGTTTCAAGAGTTCCTGCTGGTTTAAGACCCGCTCATCCTTTTGGAATCAACGCTGGGATTGCAGCACATTTTTAAAAAAATAATAGTTTAGTACTAAAAAACCCGACAGGTCTCTCTATAACCTGTCGGGTTTAATTGTATATAAGTCTATTTCAACCCAACCAAACTCTGCTCAATCGTAGCAATTTTTGCCATAGCATCAGATTCTTTTTGTCTCTCGTTTGCCAAAACTTTTTCTGGTGCACCAGCCACAAATTTCTCATTAGACAATTTATTTTGAACGGATTTCAAGAAACCTTGCGTATAAATTAACTCGGCAGTTAGTTTCTCAATTTCAGCTGCAACATCAATATTTCCTGTAATCGGGATGAAATATTCATTCGATTTTACACGGAAAGACAAAGCGCCATCCACTTTATCCGAAACATATTCAAAGGATGTGATGTTACCTAACTTGGTTACAACAGCATCAAAATATGTTGACGATTTATCGCTGTTCACTACTTTCAAGTCAATAGAATCCTTGAACGGAATATTCTTGTCTTTACGAATCGTTCTTATTCCAGAAATCACTTCAATCGTGTTTTCGAAATCGGTAATTAATTGCGCATTGAACGGTTTTATTTCTGGCCAAGTCGAAACAATCAAGGCTTCTGCAGGAGTTCTTTCAGCCAATAATTGCCAAATTTCCTCGGTCAAAAACGGCATAAAAGGATGCAATAATTTCATATTGTTTTCCAACATTTCTATCGCTTTCGCCAAAGTTAAGCTGTCAATTGGTTGTTGATACGCTGGTTTTATCATTTCTAGGAACCACGAACAGAAATCGTCCCAAACTAATTTATAAATTGCCATCAAGGCATCAGAAATTCTGTATTTCTCGAAATTGTCTTCGATTTCTATAAGTGTTTGTTGCAATTTGGCTTCGTACCATTCAATCGCTACTTTCGAAGATTCTGGTTGCGGAATGGAATCCGAAACTTCCCAGCCTTTTATCAATTTAAAAGCATTCCAAATTTTATTGGTAAACCCTTTTCCCTGATTACACAATTCTTCGTCAAACATAATATCGTTTCCTGCAGAAGCGCTCAAAAGCAATCCGACACGAACTCCGTCGGCACCAAATTTCTTGATTAATTCGAGTGGCTCTGGTGAATTACCCAATGATTTCGACATTTTACGTCTTTGCTTATCGCGAACCAAACCAGTCAGATACACATTTGTAAATGGTTTTTTGCCCGTGTATTCATAACCTGCGATTATCATTCTCGCCACCCAGAAAAACAAAATATCCGGACCGGTAACTAAATCATTGGTTGGATAATAGTATTTGAAATCTTCGTTTTTAGGATTCATAATTCCACCAAAAA
>CALPPA020000145.1 GCA_943325355.2 Klebsiella pneumoniae
AAATAGCACAAACAGAATCGTATGACGAAGAGTCATTGCATATGAGACAATTGCTTAAAACTAAGCTTGTTGATATGGATCTTTCTGTAAGAGCATTAAATTGTTTGAAAGCTGCTGAAGTTGATACACTTGGAGATTTAGTATCTTTCAATAAAAACGACCTAATGAAATTCCGTAATTTCGGTAAAAAATCTTTAACTGAACTAGATGAACTAGTAGCAATTAAAAATTTGAACTTCGGAATGGATTTAGCAAAATACAAATTAGATAAAGAATAAATTGCTTCATATTTTGCTCTCCAAAGTGGATTGTAGCAAGATGAAGATAAAAAAAATACGTCATGAGACACGGAAAAAAATTCAATCACCTTAGCAGACAGACTGCTCATAGAGGTTCTATGTTAGCTAATATGGCTTGTTCTCTTATCGAGCACAAACGTATTAACACTACTGTTGCTAAGGCAAAAGCGCTTAAACAATTTGTTGAGCCATTAATAACAAAATCTAAAGCTGATACGACTCACAACCGTCGTATTGTTTTTGGATACTTACGTAGCAAATATGCCGTAACTGACTTGTTCAGAGACGTAGCGGCTAAAGTAGGTGACCGTCCAGGTGGATACACACGTATCATTAAAGTTGGAAATCGTTTAGGAGATAATGCTGATATGGCAATGATCGAATTAGTAGATTTTAATGAACTTTATAATGGTGGCAAAAAAGAAGCTAAAAAAGCGAAAAGCCGTCGTGGTGGAAAAGCGAAGAAAGCAGATGAAGTTGCCGAGAAAGCACCAGTTGCTGAAGTTGTAGCACCAGTTGCTGAAGTTGTAGCACCAGTTGACGAAGTAGAAGAAGTAACAGTCGCTGAAGTTGAAGTAACTACAGAAGAAGTTATTGATGAAACTCCTACTGCAGATTCTGAAGATGAAACTCCAACAGAAGATAAGGTTTAATTATGAAAATTATTATTCAATAGAAATTAAGGATAAACTTTTACTAGTTTGTCCTTTTTTTTTGCCCAAAATAATTTTGCGAATCTTTGCGAAAACTTTGCACCTATTACGTTAAAAAATTAAATTTGCACAACAATTACTAAAAATGAAATACACAACACGAAAAAGCGCCATCCTTCTATTAAGCGACGGAACCATATTTCACGGAAAATCTATCGGAATTTCCGGAACTACTTTTGGTGAAGTTTGTTTTAATACTGGAATGACAGGGTATCAAGAGATATTTACTGATCCTTCTTACTTCGGGCAAATAATGGTGGCAACAAATGCTCACATTGGAAACTACGGCGTAAACGATAAAGAAATCGAATCCGATAGCATAAAAATTGCAGGATTGGTTTGTAAAAATTTTAGTTTCAATTATTCTCGTGAAGATGCTACAGGAAGTTTAGAAGATTATTTTAAAAAACAAAACTTAATCTGTATTTCTGATGTTGATACTCGCGGATTGGTAAGTTACATTCGCGATAATGGAGCTATGAATTCTGTAATTTGTACTGACGATACGCCAATCGAAGAATTAAAAGCTGCTTTAGCTAAAGTTCCAGATATGAAAGGTTTGGAATTAGCTTCTAAAGTTTCTACTAAGAAACCTTACTTTTTTGGTGACGAAAATGCAACCTATAAAGTTGCAGCTTTAGATTTGGGAATTAAAACCAATATCCTTCGCAATCTTGCCAAAAGAGATTGTTACATTAAAGTGTTTCCTTACGATTCAAAATATTCAGAATTAGCAGCATTCAGTCCTGACGGATATTTCTTGTCTAACGGGCCTGGTGATCCAGATCCACTTTTAAGTGCAATCGAGGTTGCAAAAGAAATTTTGGCAAACGACAAACCATTATTCGGAATTTGTTTAGGGCATCAAGTTATCGCTTTGGCCAACGGAATTTCGACTTACAAAATGTTTAACGGACACAGAGGAATCAACCATCCTGTGAAAAATATTATAACTGGCAAAGGAGAAATCACTTCCCAAAATCACGGTTTTGCTGTGAATAAAGAAGAGTTGGACAACCATCCTGATATGGAAATCACACATCTTCATCTCAATGACGGAACAGTTGCTGGTATGCGAATGAGAAGCAAAAACTGTTTCTCAGTACAATACCATCCAGAAGCAAGTCCTGGCCCGCACGATTCTGCCTATTTGTTTGATCAATTTATAGAAAATTTAAAAAATTAAATTCATAATTTGAATTTTATATTTCAAGGAAGTTGTCAATTTTGGCAGCTTCCTTTTATTTTTTTCCTGAAGCATTTAGTTTTTTAAATTCAATATTTTTTAAAAATAAAAAATCTAGTATTTTTAATGGATTAGAATTTTCTAAAACTGTTTTTGATTTGGGATCAGCATCACAAAATTCTATAAAAAGTCCTAATTCTTCGGGTTTTAGTTTTAATATCTCTAGATAATAATTCTCATCGTTAGTCTTTTTTACCAGTTCTTTAAACTCAATTTGATGAATTTTTTTTCTACCACCGCCTAGAGGTAGTGGTATTGTAATGCCCATCCCATTCTCTATCGTTCCATCATATACGCCAGTTGGTTTTCGATTAATTGCAGCTTTTTCAATAGTTAATTTGCTGGCAATATTTTTGTCGAATTTTATTTTTGGAAAAGCTATTTTCGAGATCACTAGAACTTCTTCCAATTCTTCTGGTTTTCGTACCAATGAAATTAAAAGTTTGTTTTTTTCATTATGGTGCATTTCTAAAATTACTTTTTTGTACTGATAATTTTTTGCAATAAACATAAGAGTATCTTTGGCTTTAGCCAAAATACTAAAATCACCATCAGTATCAGTAATAGTCGTCTTTTTTGACCATAAATTTAGGATTTCAACTCCTCGAATAGCAAAATCATCTGATGTAACTTTACCTTTTATAGGCTTTTCGGTTTGAGAAAAACCAAATTGAAAAATAAAAAAAAGTGATAAAATAAGTAGTTTTACTTTCATTATTTGAATGAGTTGCTTGTAAAAGTATCTGCTTCATTCCAAAAGAAATCAAAATAGGTCGATAAAGTTTTGTTAATACTAGTAAGGAAACTTGAAATATATAATTGAATTGTTATTTTTACAACTATAATTTTTGATTCTTAAAGTGTATCTTTGGTCAGAATTTATTACGAATGCATTTCATTTGAATGCAACGCTGATTTAACAATAATTTACAATTAAAAAATAATAATTTTTCAAAATAATTTTTCAAAATTGATCTCAATGAAATTTATAAATAATAGAATTGCCCTTAGTTTTTTTGTATTACTTTTTGCTAGCGGAATGGCTATGGCACAAGAAATTATCAATCAAAATGTCGTTGATACCATTAAAAAAGCAAATAAAGTAAAAAAGCAAAAAATTGACGGAGTCATTGCAAAAGTGGGGGATTACATTATTTTAGACTCAGATATTGACAAGTCATATTTAGAGATTGCTAGTGGAGGTGGTTCCATAAAAGATATTACAAGATGCCAAATGTTAGGCAAGTTAATGGAAGACAAATTGTATGCTCATCAAGCTGTTCAGGATAGTTTAAAAGTGACAGATTCCGAAGTAAAATCATTAATGGACGAAAGGTTAAACTATATGGTAGAACAAATTGGTTCTATGGATAAAGTAGTTAAGTATTATAAGAAAAGTTCAGAGGAAGAGTTCAGGACCTATTTCTTTGATATTTTGAAAGAACAAAAGCTTACTTCAGAAATGCAAAAGAAAATCATTGATGGTGTGGAAATCACCCCTGAAGAAGTTCGTAATTTCTTTAAAAGAATACCTACAGCTGACCTACCTACTTTTGGTGCCGAAATGGAAGTAGCCCAAATAGTTGCCACGCCCAAAGTTTCTGAAGCTGAAAAGAAGAAAGTAATCGATAAATTGAATGAGTTTAAAAAAGAAATTCAAGAAGGCGGTTCCAGTTTTTCTACAAAAGCGGTTTTGTATTCGCAAGATCCTGGCTCAAGAGCTACGGGAGGTTATTACAAAATGAATAGAAAAACACAATTTGTAAAAGAGTTCAAGGAAGTGGCATTTAGTCTTGCCCAAGGTGAAATTTCTGAACCTTTCGAAACAGATTTTGGATATCACATTATTTATGTCGAAAAGATTAAAGGGCAAGATATAGAATTGCGCCATATATTATTGATACCAGCAGTAACTGCTAATGACCTAAAAGAAGCCAAAGAAAAAATCACTTTAATTAGAAAAAGAATTGTCGACAAGGAAATTACTTTTGCAGAAGCCGCAAAAACAATGTCTGACGAAAAAGAAACCAGAACAAATGGCGGAGCATTGATAAACCCAAAAACCCAAGATACTCATTTTGAATTAACAAAAATGGATCCTGCTTTATACAGTCAGGTATCCAATTTGAAAGATAGTGATATTTCTTTACCATTGTTAGATGAAGACCAATCAGGTAAGAAAAAATACAAGTTAATTACGGTGACTAATAGAATAGACGAGCATACTGCTGATTATGCCAAAGATTATATTAAAATTAAGGAGTTAGCTTTAAAAGAAAAACAAATAAAAGCCATCGGAAAATGGTTTGACGATAAAATTAAAGATACTTATATTAAAATTATTGGTGAATATAGAGATTGTACATTTACTAATAATTGGCTAAAAAAGTAGTATTAAGATTTGAGTATTAATTATTAAGACTACTTCTAACCTCTAACTCATAACTCAAAAAATGTCAGACGTTGCAGCAATCCATAACTTAGTCCAAAAAAGAAGCGAGCTAAAAGCAGAAATCGCCAAAATTATTGTGGGTCAGGACGCTGTCGTTGACCAAATCTTACTTTGTATTTTTTCTGGCGGTCATGCACTTTTAGTAGGAGTTCCCGGTTTGGCAAAAACCTTGATGGTAAATACGCTGGCCCAGGCCCTTGGACTTGATTTCAAAAGAATACAATTTACTCCAGATTTAATGCCTTCTGATATTCTAGGAAGTGAAATATTAGACGAAAACCGTCACTTCAAATTCATAAAAGGACCTATTTTTTCGAATATTATTCTCGCGGACGAAATCAACAGAACGCCTCCAAAAACTCAAGCAGCATTGCTTGAAGCGATGCAGGAACGTTCCGTTACTATTGCGGGTCAAAACTATAAATTAGACTTACCATATTTTGTATTAGCAACCCAAAACCCAATTGAGCAAGAAGGGACTTATCCTTTGCCAGAAGCCCAATTGGACCGTTTTATGTTTGCAATCAAATTAGATTATCCCTCTTTTGAAGAAGAAATTCAGGTCGTAAAACGAACCACTACCGATTCGAGTTCTACTATAAATCCATTGTTTACATCTCAAGAAATTATCGATTTC
>CALPPA020000146.1 GCA_943325355.2 Klebsiella pneumoniae
GGTTTGTGCCTCAGGAAATCCAGAAGATTTACAAAAAACAGATGCTATCGCTTGCCAAGTTTTAGAAGAAATGGCAAAAACTGCACCAGCCGAAATTCAGCAGCAAATGCAGGACAATATCCATTGGATAAAAGGGGCTCAGGAAAATAAATTGGTCATAGGTTCGCAAGCCAGAATCCTTTATGCTGATGCCGAAGGAAGAATGAAAATTGCCGAAGTTTTTAATCAAGCCATTGCCAAAGGCGAGATTGGAACCGTAATTTTAGGTCGCGATCATCACGATGTTTCAGGTACTGATTCTCCTTATAGAGAAACTTCAAACATCTATGATGGTTCGCGTTTTACTGCCGATATGGCAATTCAGAATGTGATAGGCGACAGTTTTCGAGGCGCCACTTGGGTTTCCATTCACAATGGTGGTGGAGTGGGTTGGGGCGAGGTCATCAATGGTGGTTTTGGGATGGTTCTTGATGGTACGGTAGCTGCTTCAAAACGTATCGAATCTATGCTTTTCTGGGATGTCAACAATGGAATTTCAAGACGAAGTTGGGCGAGAAATGAAGGCGCTATTTTTGCAATTAAAAGAGCAATGGAGGTTCAACCTTTGTTAAAAGTTACTCTGCCAAATATAGTAAACGATGATTTGTTTGAAATTTAAAACTAAAATTACCCTTTTATTTTTTGATTAAAATCGGCTTCTTTTTCGATTACTTTCCCGTTATATTGCAATTTCCAACCCATAGTATTAGTTAGAATCAGCATTTTCGAAAGCTCTGAAATCAATCTGTTTTTGGCATTTATTTTCAAGGATGATTTTTCAATTTTTTTGGCTAAGTTGGCTCGAACTGTTTTGCTTATTTTGTTGTAATCATCTCCGGTGAATGGATTCATAGAGCTTTGTTCCACATCATAATACTTAATATCTGGTGAAATTTTTATCTCTTCTTTTGGTATATTGATAATAGAAATCGTCTTATTTTTTTCGTCGATGTCGTATTTCATTTGATGCAAATCGTAGGCTACAGTAACATCAGCATTGACAATTACGATGGCTTTCTTTTCGAAAGAAACTACGCCCATTAAATATTCATCTTGATCTTTATACGTAATTACTTCTGCAAAATGGCCTTCGGTAACCACAAGTTTCCCTACGTTTACAATTTGTTGCTGGATGAGATTTGTATTGTAATCCAGAGTTGAGTCGTCGCCTTTTTTAAATTCACAAAACTTGAAAAGCATAACAATAGCCACAATAATTCCTGCTCCTAATAAAATTCTTCTTTCCATAATTAAAATTTCATAAATGAATATTGCGATACTAATTTGGTGCTTTTTGCTTGAAGTTTAGACAAAAACTGCATGTGACTTTGAGAATTGGGATTAAAAGGTCTATGAGCCAATCCTTTTTGAATTATTTCGATTTCATTCATAATCGAATGATTTTCTTCAGAAATAGTAGTTTCGGAAAACCGTTGCCAAATATAATCTATCGCTACTTCACTAGGATGAATCATATCTTCGGCATAGAATCGATAATCGCGAAGTTCGTCCATCATAATTTCGTAGGAAGGGAAGTATTCAGTGTTCAGTTTACAGTGTTCAGTTTGCAATTGTTGATAAATAGCCGAAATTAAATGCGCCTTGCTCAATTGATTTTCTACAAACCCATCTTTGAGGTGACGAACCGGCGAAACAGTAAAAATAAAATTGACGTTTGGGTTTATTATTTGGAAATATCCAATTGTATTTTGAATCGATTTTTCAATAGTTTCAATAGATAAAATTTCTTTTTTAAATTCTTTTTGCTGAACTTTATGGCAGTTAGCAACGATTGCGTTACTTTCTGTGTTCCGATAAACCCAAGAAGTCCCATAAGTAATTATTATATGAGAGGCTTGAAATAATTGTATTAATGAAGTTCTTAAAACAGCGTTTAAATTTTCAAGAAATTCTGCTGCATTATAATTACTCCAATCAGAATGAACCTCGTAACAATGCCAGCGTTCGTTATGAAAAAAAATGTCATTCTCAGAATAAAAAATTTGATTCACTATACGATAAATCATTTTTTCAATAGAAACTGGATTGAAAATGATTCCGAAAGGATTACAATTGTTTTGGAACTTGTAATAATCCAATTTTTCCGCCATATTTTCGGCAAAACAAGATCCCAAAGACACAATCTTGGAATTGTAATCTATTGGAAAATTACTTTTTGGAATAGGTATTTGGGTTCTAAATTGCATTTAATCTTTTTTCAAAGATAAAAATTAATTGTAGAATAATTGAGATTTCAAATGTTTAGAATCAGAACCTCCAAAGAATATTTTTTCAGAAACAATTTCTGTAGGATAACCATTTGAATTGTACTGAATAGTACTATCATATCTTTTTATTGAAGAAATAATCTGATCATCATCCAACTTTTTTTCAGTACAACTTTCTGTATGGATAATGCCATTGTTAGACGAGACATTTTTAGCAAAATCAAATAGTTTATCGAAACCCAGAATATTGTGCAATGCATTTTTTTTGTTATCACATAGTACATTTACGGTCTTTGTGGTTAAAATTCCTTTCTTAGTATCTTCGATTATTTTCTCGTCTTTGATTAAATTTTGATTCTGAAAAAACAAAGTTCCAAAATAAACCTTAACAGCAACATTATTTGAATCTTTAGTCCATTTTTCATAAGAAACAGAACCGTCATTATTCTTTTTGTAATCTATTACATAATTATCAGATGAAGTGATTTTCTTCAATGACCCATCAACGTATAAATAATCTAAAGTGTTTTTGTTTGAAGTTGTTTTATTGATTTCAACTATTTTTGTGATTAGATTCCCTGTATAATAAAACTCTAAAAAAGCATCAGCTTTGTCTATACTTAAAATTTCAACTCCATTGTAATTTAGTGTTGTGGTGGTGGTTGATCCATCAACTGAGACTTCAACTATTCTTTTTAACATTGGAACATTTTGCTCTACCGCTTCGTTTGTACAAGAACAAAGAGCGGTCAAAACCAACACTAAAATTCCAATATTTTTTATTACTTTTTCCATAATCACTATAATCCTTTTCTTTACCAAAAAACCAAACCTTTGATTTCATTAGCAAATCAACTTCAAAAAAACAAAAACCACAATTATTGCCGATACAAATCCAATATTTCGGATAAACTACTAGGAAAAACAGTACTTTCAGGTTTTTAACCCAACTTTTTTAAGTTGAAAAAGGGGCTTTTACAATATTGTGTTAAAAATTTTAATTTATAAAATCACCTTAGATTATTTTTTATATTTGTAATACACTATACTAGAATAGTATTATTCATTAACCCATTATTAACCTCAAAATGAAACATTTATTTACAACATTATTCGTAGTTTGTCTTTCTTTTACCGCGGCTGTAGCTCAAGAAAAAACAACTGACAAAGCAACTCAAGAAAAAACAATGTCTAAAGAAGATAAAGAGGCTGCAAAAGCTAAAAAAGAAGCCGATATTCAAGAAGCTTTCAAAACCGCTGGATTAACTGCAGACGAACAGCAACTAGTTCGAACAAGCTATGCAGATCGTTCGGCTTTTGGCAAAAAATTAAAAGACGATTCTTCACTTAGTGATGAAGACAGAAAAGCGAAAGCAAAAGAATTTAGTACCGCTGAAGATGCTAAACTCAAAGAAAAAATAGGTGCAGAAAAATACAAGGCTTTCAAAGATGTTCAAAAAGCACAAAGAGCAGCGGCTGGACAATCCAAATAATAAATATCTTTTTATATACGTTAAAAAGGGTTTGACATTGTCAAACCCTTTTTCGTTATTATTAAATTGTTCTATTGATTACTTCACAAAATCAACAGCTTTAGCCAAAGCTTCCGAGATTCCTGCAGCATTTTTTCCTCCAGCAGTTGCAAAAAATGGTTGACCGCCTCCCCCACCTTGGATATATTTGCCCAATTCACGTACGACGGTTCCAGCATTTAGGTTTCTGTCGGCAGCTAATTCTTTCGAAATATAACAACTCAACATTGGTTTTCCTTCGTCGGCTGTAGCCAAAACCAAGAAAATATTTTTGCCTAAAGTTCCTATTTCATAAGCCAAATCTTTTGCTCCTTCAGAACTCAAATCGACTTGTTTTGCCAAGAATTGAACTCCGTTAATTTCATGTAATTCTTGCGCCAATTCCCCTTTCATATTTTTGGCTTTATCTTTCAATAAACCTTCCAATTGTTTTTTCAATTTCACATTTTCATCTTGCAACGAATGAACTGCTTTGACGACATCTTGCGGATTTTTTAAAACCGTTTTAACCACGGTCAATGTGTTTTCCTGAGTTTCAAAATAAGATTTCACTGCATCGCTAGTAATCGCTTCGATACGACGAATTCCTGCTGCCACAGCACCTTCCGAAATAATTTTGAAATGCCAAATTTCGGCGGTATTGTTTACGTGAATTCCACCGCAAAGCTCCATACTTTCACCAAATTTGATGGCACGAACAGTGTCACCATATTTTTCTCCAAACAAGGCCATTGCACCTTCGTCAACCGCTTGCTGGAAAGGAATATTTCTTCTTTCTATCAATGGCAATTGCTCTTGAATTCGAGTATTTACAAAATCCTCTACTTGGCTCAGTTCATAGTCTGTCATTTTAGAGAAATGTGAAAAGTCGAAACGCAAATTATTTGAGTTAACCAAAGATCCTTTTTGTTCGACGTGGGTTCCAAGAATACTTCTTAACCCTTGGTGCATCAAGTGCGTCGCCGAATGGTTGGCAGCCGATTTTCGTCTTAAATCGGGACCAACTATTACTTTAAAAATTTCAGTTAAATTAGCCGGTAATTCTTTTGTAAAATGAATTATTTGGTTGTTTTCTTTTTTGGTGTCAATAATATAAATAACATCGCCATTGGCCGTTTCTAGCACTCCAGCATCTCCTACTTGCCCTCCTCCTTCTGGATAAAAAGGCGTCATATTGAAAACCAATTGATAAATTTCTCCGTCTTTAACACTTTCTACTTTTCTGTAACGCGTGATTTTTACTTTGGCTTCGGTGTAATCGTAACCAATAAATTCTTGATTTTCATCATTAACTAAAATATGCCAATCACCAGCCTTTACTTTTGAAGCCGCACGAGAACGCTCTTTTTGTTTTTGCAATTCCGATTCGAAAGCAACTTCGTCTAAACTCAATCCTTTTTCTGAAAGAATCAAAGCCGTCAGGTCGATTGGAAAACCATAAGTATCAAACAATTCGAACGCTTTTTTTCCTGAAATAACGGTATCTTTTGAATTGGTAATGATGTTTTCCAACAAAACCAACCCTTGATCTAGTGTTCTTAAAA
>CALPPA020000147.1 GCA_943325355.2 Klebsiella pneumoniae
ATCGATTAATTCTAGTTCTTCCCTTAATTTATAAGCGGGCTTTTCGCCAATAATTTTCTCCAGTTCCGGATTTTTCAAATCCGAAAAAGCGATAGTCTCTTCGATGTTTTTTCTACTATCGCCACTAAACAAGTTGATGTTTTCTTCCCACAAATTGTAGATTCCCTGAAAATCATACCCCATTCCTATAGGGAAACTTAAGGGCGTAACCGTCAAGCCCAGTTTTTGTTCCACTTCGTCCATCAAGTCAAAAGCATCTTTTCCTTCACGGTCTAATTTATTGATAAAAACGATGATGGGAATTTTTCGCAGTCTGCAAACGGCCACTAATTTCTCTGTTTGTTCCTCGACACCTTTGGCTACGTCAATCACAACAATCACGCTGTCAACAGCAGTAAGGGTCCTGAAGGTGTCCTCGGCAAAATCCTTGTGTCCGGGTGTATCGAGAATATTTATTTTCTTGTCCTTGTAATTGAAGGCCAAAACGGAGGTCGAAACCGAAATTCCTCTCTGGCGTTCAATTTCCATAAAGTCACTCGTGGCCCCTTTCTTAATCTTGTTATTTTTTACCGCACCTGCTTCCTGAATGGCGCCTCCAAAAAGGAGTAACTTTTCTGTTAAGGTTGTTTTACCGGCGTCTGGATGCGAAATAATCCCAAAAGTTCTTCTTCGCTGTATTTCTTCTAAAAAGCCCATATTTGTATCAATAGTTTGCAAAAGTACTATTTATAAATGCGAATTCAAAAAGAGGTTTTCGGATTTCAGTTTTTGGTAATCTGCAATGGTATTCATAAAATATCTTTAAGATGCTTATCGTTAAATTATTATATCGTTTTCGTTAATAACATTACGTTTTTTAATTTTCTGTTAATTATGGAAATAGTATATTTGTAGTCATCCTGAGCATAGTCGAAGGGCAATAAATTATATTTCAAAATTTAAAATAAATAAAATGAGTATTATTATCAAAATTCACGCAAGACAAATTTTCGATTCAAGAGGAAATCCTACCATAGAAGTAGATGTAGTTACAGAAAACGGAGTATTAGGAAGAGCAGCAGTTCCATCTGGTGCTTCAACAGGAAAATTCGAAGCAGTAGAATTACGTGACGGAGGAAAAGCTTTTCTAGGAAAAGGAGTTTTAAAAGCAGTTGAAAATGTAAATACTAAAATTGCAGAAGAATTATTGGGAATATCAGTTTTCGAACAAAACTTGATTGACCAAACGATGATTGAATTAGACGGTACACCCAACAAATCTGTATTGGGAGCAAATGCCATTCTTGGTGTTTCTCTTGCAGTTGCAAAAGCTGCTGCCAACGAACTAGGATTGCCATTATATCGTTATGTTGGAGGAGTTTCGGCGAACACTTTGCCAGTTCCAATGATGAATATCATCAACGGAGGATCTCATTCTGATGCGCCTATTGCTTTTCAAGAATTCATGATTTTCCCTGTAAAAGCAACTTCTTTTACCCACGCTATGCAAATGGGAACTGAGATTTTCCACAATCTTAAAAAAGTATTACACGATAGAGGATTGAGTACTGCAGTAGGTGACGAAGGAGGATTTGCTCCAAACTTGGCTGGAGGAACTGAAGATGCATTAGATACCATCAAAAAAGCAGTAGAAGCTGCTGGTTATACATTTGGTGATGAAGTTATGGTAGCTTTAGACTGCGCAGCATCAGAATTTTACGTTGATGGAAAATACGATTATTCAAAATTTGAAGGACCAACAGGAAAAATCAGAACTTCTGCAGAGCAAGTAGATTATTTAGTTGGATTAGCTACTAAATATCCAATTATTTCTATCGAGGACGGAATGGACGAAAATGACTGGGACGGATGGAAATTATTGACTGAAAAAATTGGAGACAAAGTTCAATTAGTGGGTGATGATTTATTCGTAACTAATGTAGAACGTTTGTCAACTGGAATTGAAAAAGGAATAGCCAATTCTATTTTAGTAAAAGTAAACCAAATAGGAACTTTAACCGAAACTATTGCAGCGGTAAATATGGCGAAAAATGCTGGATATACTTCAGTAATGTCACACCGTTCAGGAGAGACCGAAGACAATACAATTGCGGATTTAGCAGTAGCTTTGAACTGCGGTCAAATAAAAACGGGTTCCGCTTCACGTTCTGATCGTATGGCTAAATACAATCAACTATTAAGAATTGAAGAAGAATTAGGAAATACCGCCTATTTCCCAGGTAAAAATGCCTTTAAAATAAAATAAAATATAGGGTGTATTTTTTAAAAAAGCCATTTACTTTACGTAAATGGCTTTTTTGTTTTTTTTAACGATATCATCGCGATTTTCATTTTTTATTATCGTTCTAAATTCCTAAATTTGAAAAATGATTTAAAAAAAATATTTATTTCCAAACGATACCATGTCAAAAACAGCAAAATTAGAAATCGAAGGCAAAATATATGAGTTGCCAATATTCATTGGGACAGAAAATGAACTGTCTATCGATATTAGTACATTACGTGATTTATCTGGAGCGATTACTTTAGATAGAGGGTATAAAAATTCAGGAGCTTGTACCAGCGATATCACTTTTCTAGACGGTGAAGAAGGAATTTTGCGCTATAGAGGGTATTCAATCGAAGAATTAGCTGAAAATTCGAACTTTCTTGAAGTATGTTATTTGTTGATATACGGAGAATTGCCTACAAAAGCAAAAATTTTAGATTTCGAAACTCACATTAGAAAATATACTTTAGTGAATGAGGAAATGAAAAGCATCATTGATGGTTTTCCTACAACTGCTCACCCAATGGGAGTTTTGTCTGCCTTAACAAGCGCCTTGATTGCTTTTAATCCAAAAGCTGTAAATCCACAAAACCAAGACGAATTGTATGAAGCTGTTTGTAAGCTTTTGGGTAAATTCCTTGTAATTGCCTCGTGGACGTATAGAAAAAGTTTGGGTTATCCGTTGAATTATTACGATAATACCATTGGATACGTTGAAAACTTTATGCAATTGATGTTTAAATTGCCAACGCAACCTTATAAAGCCAATCCAGTTATTGTTGATGCTTTAGATAAATTATTTATCCTACATGCTGATCACGAACAAAACTGTTCTACTTCTACAGTAAGAATGGTTGGTTCTTCGCATGCAGGTTTATTTGCTTCAATTTCTGCTGGAATTTCTGCACTTTGGGGCCCACTACACGGTGGAGCCAATCAAGCAGTTCTTGAAATGTTAGAAGAAATTCATGCAAATGGTGGCGATACTGACAAATTTATGGCTAAAGCCAAAGATAAAAACGACCCTTTTAGATTGATGGGTTTTGGTCACAGAGTGTATAAAAATTTCGATCCAAGAGCTAAAATAATTAAAGCAGCAGCAGATGAAGTTTTGAAAACCTTGGGTGTAAATGATCCAATTTTAGAAATTGCAAAAAAACTCGAAGCTGCAGCACTGGAAGATGAGTATTTTATTTCTAGAAAATTATATCCAAATGTTGATTTCTACTCAGGAATCATTTACAGAGCCATAGGAATCCCGACAGATATGTTTACTGTAATGTTTGCTATTGGAAGATTACCAGGATGGATTGCTCAATGGAAAGAAATGCGAGAGAACAAAGAGCCTATTGGAAGGCCAAGGCAAATTTATACTGGCTATGCTTTGAGAGAATTCAAACCGGTCGACAAAAGATAAATTTCATTTTAAAAGCTCTACAAATTGTGGAGCTTTTTTTATCTTTGGCCTAAACAAAACCCAGAATATGTTGGAATTAAATATAAATAATGAAACTTCTAGACTGCAAGCCGTAGTTCTTGGATCGGCAATCAGTAATGGACCAATTCCTACTAAGGACGAAGTATACGACCCCAAATCATTGGAACATATAATGGCAGGAACCTATCCTCAAGAACCAGCTATGGTATTGGAAATGGAGGCATTCAATCAAGTTTTTCTGAAATATGGAGTAACCGTTTTTCGTCCAGAGTTAATTGCAAATTACAACCAAATATTCACAAGAGACATTGGTTTTGTAATTGGGGATACTTTTATTAAATCTAATATTTTACCAGATCGTGAACGTGAATTAGACGCAATCCAATATATAATTGACCAAATTAACCCCAAGAAAGTAGTGCGTCCTCCTGCAGAAGTGCATATCGAAGGAGGAGATGTAATGCTCTGGAAAGACTATATTTTTATTGGAACCTATAAAGGAAGTGATTACAAGGATTATATTACGGCAAGAACAAATCTACAAGGAGTTCAGTTTATCAAAGATTTATTTCCAAACAAGATTGTTAAGGAATTTGACTTAATAAAATCAAAAATAGAAGCGCGCGATAACGCTTTGCATTTGGATTGTTGTTTCCAACCCGTGGGTGACAACAAGGGAATTATTTATAAAAGAGGTTTCCGTGAAGAAGCGGATTACTTGTTTCTAGTGAATCTTTTCGGTGCAGCAAATCTATTTCATATTACAAGAAAAGAAATGTATCATATGAATTCCAATGTTTTTTCTATAGATTCCAATGTTGTGGTTTCTGAAAAAAAATTCACCAGACTCAATAAATGGCTCCGAGCCAATGGTTTTACAGTAGAAGAAATTCCTTATGCAGAAATCGCCAAACAAGAAGGATTATTGCGATGTTCTACTTTGCCTTTAATTAGAGATTAAAAAAGTTGTAAGTTGGGTTGTTTGTTATTGCAACCTAGAACCCAACACCAATAACCCAATACCCATAAAAATGAACCAAACAACAAATTCCATCTTAATGATTCGTCCGGTGGCTTTCCGGATGAACGAACAAACTGCAGTAAATAATTACTACCAAAAAGTGCTCGACAATCTTTTACCAGCAACGGTGAATGCCAAAGCACAAGAAGAGTTTGATGCTTTTGTTAAAAAGCTCCGAGCTGTGGGTGTGAATGTTATCGTTGTAGATGACACATTAAATCCAGACACTCCAGACAGTATTTTTCCCAACAACTGGATATCCTTTCACGAAAATGGCGATGTGGCGTTGTACCCAATGTTTGCTGAAAATCGTCGTGAGGAACGTCGGGAAGATGTTTTGGATCTTCTTGAAGACAATGGTTTTATCATCAACGAAATTATGGATTATACTTCGGCGGAGGAAGATGGTTTTTATCTCGAAGGCACCGGAAGCATTGTCTTGGATAGGGAAAATAGTAAAGCCTATTGCGCTTTGTCAGCTCGAGCTGATGAAGAATTATTTATCGAATTCTGTGAAGATTTCGAATATTCTCCTCTAATCTTCGAAGCGTTTCAAACCGTGAATGGAGAACGTAAATTAATTTATCACACAAACGTGATGATGTGTGTTGG
>CALPPA020000148.1 GCA_943325355.2 Klebsiella pneumoniae
GGTCCAAAAATAAAAATAACTGGAACAGTTATCGAAAAAGTGAGCAAAACACCCCTTGAATATGCTACAATCACTTTCACAAACGCGACATCTCCCAAAGCAATTGCTGGAGGAATTACTAACCCTAAAGGGGAGTTTAGCATTGATATTACTCCGGGAAATTACGATATTAAAATAGAATTTATTTCATTTAAACCTGTCATTTTAAAAGATAAAAACCTTAACAGTAAAACAAATTTAGGACAAATCACCTTAGAGGAGGATGCAACACAATTGAACGAAGTGGTAGTTCGATCTGAAAAAACATCTGTCGAAATCAAACTCGACAAAAAGGTTTACAGTATTGGAAATGACCTTTTGGTAAAAGGAGGTACAGTAAGTGATGTTTTAGACAACATCCCCTCGGTTTCAGTAAGTGCTGAAGGAGCAATAGCTTTAAGAGGAAATGAAAACGTAACCATTTTTATAGACGGGAAACCTTCGAACGCTATTAATATTAATGAAGCACTCAAATTAATCTCAGCCGATGCTATTGACAAAGTAGAGGTAATCACGAATCCATCAGCTAGATATGATGCGGAAGGTGGCGCAGGAATTTTAAATATAATCCTGAAAAAAGGAAAAAATCAGGGTTTAAACGGAACTTTCATTGGCGCAACTGGATATCCTGAAAATAATAGTATCAGTGGAACTTTAAACTATAAATCTAAAAATTATAATTTATTCACCAATCAAGGTCTTGCAAGACGACTGAATCTAGGAAGATCATTGACTGAAACTAATTATTTAAACCCTACTCCCACAAGACCTCAATACATCGAAGAAACCAGAAAAAATGAGGACTTTAACAAAAACTATAATGGAAATTTAGGCATCGAATTATTTCTAAACGAATCTACCACCTGGACTAACTCCATAAATTATAGAAAAAGTAACGAAGAAAATCAAGACAACGTAAATTTTGATAATCAATACACAAACGCTTCATTAAATGATACTCGAACAAGGATAAGCAATCAAGAAGGCGATGATGAAGCTATAGAATTCAAATCAAGTTTACAAAAAAAATTCAAGAAAGAAGGGCATAAATTAGATGTAGATGTGCAAATTTCTAGTAGTGATGAAAACGAAATA
Organism: Klebsiella pneumoniae; assembly: GCA_943325355.2. Taxonomy (GTDB): domain Bacteria; phylum Bacteroidota; class Bacteroidia; order Flavobacteriales; family Flavobacteriaceae; genus Flavobacterium. The sequence goes on from CALPPA020000148.1 coordinate 1,135, forward strand.
TCAAATATTCTCGATAGTGAGAATGGAACCGATATTACCCTAAACAATCAAAAACAAAACAGAGAACTATTCCAATTAGATTACGTTTTACCAGTAGGTAAAGGAGGTCAGTTTGAAGCAGGTTACCGTGGAAGTTTCACCAATCAATTGAGCGATGTAACCGTTTTTAACAATGGCATAATCAATAACGATTTTACTAATAAATTAGAATATATAGAAGATGTAAATGCGTTTTATACACAATACGGACTTAAAGTAAATAAATTGTCTTATTTGATGGGACTTCGTTGGGAAGATACTAATGTAAATGTAAACGAATATATTACTAGCGATTTTAACACAAAAAAATACAACAACTTCTTTCCAAGTGCTTTTGTAACGTATGAACTCTCAAAAGAAAGTAGTTTATCGCTTAATTATAGCCGAAGAATTAGTCGTCCAAGAGGAAGGTTGATTAATCCGTTTAGCAATTATTCGAGTAATATTAATATTTTTCTAGGAAACCCAGATTTGGATCCAGCTATGACAGATGCGTATGATTTTGGATATCTTAAAAAATGGGATAAAGTTACCTTTAGTTCTTCGGTTTATGTAAACAGAACAACCGATGTATTTCTCTATGTTAGACTTGAATCTGGTGAGTTTGTAAATGGAATTCCGGTAATCATTACAACTCCTATAAATGTAGCCGAAGAAGTTAGAACCGGTTTCGAATTCAATTTAAATTTCTCGCCATACAAATGGTGGAAATTAAATACAAATTTCAATTTTTTTAATGCAACAACAGATGGTGATTATACTTACACCGATTTTAATAATCAAGTAGTTACTCAAAATTTTGATAATAATGCTTCTAATTGGACAGCAAGAATAAATTCTAAAATTACTTTACCAGGTAAAATAGATTGGCAAACGAATATGAATTATTTTGGAGATCAAAAAACTGCTCAAGGAAAATTTTTGGGCATTTTTGTAATGAGTCTTGGCTTTAGCAAAGATGTATTAAAAGACAAAGCATCAGTCTCCTTCAATATCAGTGACGTCTTTAACACTAGGCTAATGCGAATGGAAACACTTATTCCTGGTGTAATTGATTCCTATAGTGAAAGACAGAGAAATGTAAGACAATTTACACTCGCTTTTACCTATAGACTGAACAAATCTAAAAACGAAAGAGAAAAACAACAAAAAAGAGAATCAGATGATGGTGGTGATATGCCAGGATAATACTCCGAGCACTTTTAAAAGCTGACTGTTTTTCAAAAAGACCCATAAAGGCACTTCCTTGATGGGTCTTTTTGTTTGAAAAACATCTTTATTTTTATTTTAAATTAGTAAGAAAAACTATCTTCGCTCAAATTTATTTTAAAACGAAATAAAATGGTGAACATAATTATTTTGGGAGCCGGAATGGTTGGTAGCGCAATGGCTGCAGATTTATCAAAAAAACATTCGGTTACTCTGGCAGATCTTAGTGTCCAAAGATTGGAGTCAGTCAAAGTAAAATATCCAAAAATTGGAATCTTACAACTTGATGTTTGCCATAAAGAAAAACTGACTTCTGCACTTGCAACTTTTGATTTTGTAGTTTGTGCAGTTCCCGGTTTTCTGGGTTTTGAAACCATAAAAACCGTAATTGAAGCAGGTAAAAATTTGGTTGATATTTCCTTTTTCCCAGAAAACGCATTAGAATTAGACGCATTGGCAAAAGCCAAAGGAGTAACAGCTATTGTCGATTGTGGTGTTGCACCCGGAATGCACAATATCATTTTAGGATATTACAATGAAAAACTAAAACTGACTGATTTTGAAACCTTAGTCGGCGGTTTGCCAAAGAAAAAAAAATGGCCTTTCAATTACAAAGCACCTTTCTCACCAATTGATGTAATCGAAGAATATACACGTCCTGCACGTTATGTTGAAAACGGAAACATCATCGTTCGTGATGCTTTAACCGATTGTGAGTATGTAGAATTTGACAAAGTGGGAACCTTAGAATCATTCAATTCTGATGGTTTACGTTCCATACTATTCACGATGCCACATATCAAAAACATAAAGGAAAAAACACTTCGATATCCAGGCCACGTTGAATATGTGAGAGTTTTGAAAGACAGCGGATTCTTTAGTGAAAATAAAATTATGGTAAACGGAACGGAAATTTCGCCGCTTGATTTTACCAGCAAAATACTTTTTAACGAATGGAAATTGGGTGAAACAGAGGAAGAATTGACAGTGATGCGAATCACAATGAAAGGCGAAAATAAAAAAGGCGAAATCGAACAAGTAGTTTATAATTTATACGATGAATATTGCCCAGAAACCCAAACTTCCTCGATGGCGAGAACTACAGGATATACTGCAACGGCTGTTGTGAATCTATTTTTAGATGGTTTATTCACTGAAAAAGGAATTTCCCCTCCAGAATTAATCGGGAAACACGAAGTTTGTTTCGAATATGTTTTAAATTATTTAAAAGAGCGAAATGTTCATTATATAAAAACACAAACCGTTCTTTAATCCCAAATTCAATATCTTTGTTGCTAAAATAATTTCTAATGAAAAACTCACAAATCCTGGTTTTATTTATAATTGGAGCTGTGCTCACAGTTATAGGCGCACTTTTCAAAATTACTAACGAACGCAAAGATTGGACAAGTTTCTTTCTAATTATTGGGATGACTTTTGAAGCTGTTGCCGGAATACTATTAATTCTAAAATTATTCAAAAAGAACAAAAACAATTCCGAATCGTTTTTGGATAGTTAATTTTATTCCAATGAACATCAAACTCATCGCCATTGGCAAAACCGACAATAAAAATCTTCAATCCCTGATTGACGAATATCAAAAACGTTTGTCTTTTTACATCAAATTCGATTTAGAGATTATTCCCGATATCAAAAACGTAAAAAACTTGTCGGAAAGTCAGCAAAAAGAAAAAGAAGGTGAACTGATTTTGGCAAAAATAACGCCAACCGACCAACTTATTTTATTGGACGAAAACGGAAAAACTTTTTCGAGTGTAGCTTTTTCGGAGGAACTGCAGAAGAAAATGAATTCAGGCGTGAAGACTTTGGTTTTTGTAATTGGTGGACCTTATGGTTTTTCAGAAACGGTTTATGCCAAAGCGCAAGGTAAAATCTCGCTTTCGCTAATGACATTTTCCCATCAAATGGTACGTTTGTTTTTTATCGAACAATTGTATCGCGGATTCACGATTTTGAAAAATGAACCGTATCATCATCAATAGAAAGTGGTCAGTTTGCAGTATTCAGTGTTCAGTTGCCTAGAATTCAAAATTTTGCAGTTATTTAGTAGATGAATTCTTTTGGAACTTCATCATTGTAAGAATCCAGTTTTCGAATTAAAATTTTATTCTGAATATATTCTTGAAAATTCATATTTTTATCAAACAACAATAATATTTTAGGCTGAATAGTGTGATCAATACTATAAATATAATCCAAAACCTCTTCTTTTCTTATTAGAGTTTTATTAACCAAAACCAATTCATTTCCCTTTTTAAAACAAATCAAAAAGCCACCACTTTCAGGTTTTCCCATTTTATAATACACTTTCGTAAATGGTAGAAACGCCATATTCTTGCCAATACTATCCGCATAAGAATAATAATTTTCCGCTTTATCGTTTTTATGAGCAGAATCACCACGCTTTTTTTCCTGTAATTTCATCACTTCGGGAATCACCAATCGCAACGGCAATCGATTGTCGATATTGAGAATCCAGTTGGTCGAAATAATGGAGTTTTTTCGGTTTACTTCCGCCAAAGTATCTTTTTCCTTGGTTCTAAAAAAAATATAGATAGGCGAATGATCTTTAACATCCGAAACAATCGTTATATCGGATTTCGGCAACAAAATGTCTTCTTTATTTCCGCAGGAAAATAAAATAAAAAGAAAAATTAAAGTGTACTGTTTCATTATTTCGCCCTCATTTTATTGAATAAACTAACACATTCCATCGCTTCTTTGACGTCGTGAACCCGAAGAATTTTAGCTCCTTTGGTCAAGGCAATTGTGTTCAAGACTGAAGTTCCGTTTAACGCTTCCTCTGCAGTAGAATGCAATGTTTTATAAATCATTGATTTTCTCGAAAATCCAGCCAATAAAGGTAATTCCAAGATTTCGAACAATTCCAATTTTTGTAAAACTTCATAATTTTGTTCCAA
>CALPPA020000149.1 GCA_943325355.2 Klebsiella pneumoniae
CAGGGCTAAAAAACCCAATATGATCAACAAAAAAGTTAACAACGTTCAAGACGCACTCCAAGGAATCGAAAACGGAATGACCTTAATGCTAGGCGGTTTTGGATTGTGCGGCATTCCCGAAAACTCTATTGCCGAATTGGTCAAAAAAGAAACAAACAATCTTACTTGTATATCCAACAACGCCGGAGTCGATGATTTTGGTCTTGGATTGCTTTTACAAAAACACCAAATCAAAAAAATGATTTCTTCTTACGTGGGAGAAAATGCCGAATTCGAACGCCAAATGCTTTCAGGCGAACTCGAAGTAGAACTCATTCCACAAGGAACTCTAGCCGAAAGATGTCGTGCAGCCCAAACTGGAATTCCCGCATTTTTCACGCCAGCAGGTTTCGGAACCGAAGTCGCCATTGGCAAAGAGACCCGAGAATTCAACGGAAAAATGCACGTGATGGAATTGGCTTTCAAAGCTGATTTTGCCATTGTAAAAGCTTGGAAAGGCGACACAGTAGGAAACCTCATCTTCAAAGGAACCGCACGAAATTTCAATCCGTGTATGGCTGGAGCAGGAAAAATCACCATTGCCGAAGTCGAAGAATTAGTCGAAGCCGGAACACTCGACCCCAACCAAATTCACACTCCCGGAATCTTCGTGCAACGTATTTTTCAAGGCGAGAAATATGAAAAAAGGATTGAGCAACGTACCACCAGAAAAAGAAACTAATTATGGCACTTGGTAAAGATGACATAGCAAAAAGAATAGCCCAAGAAGTCAAAGACAAATACTTTGTAAACCTTGGAATTGGTATTCCAACCTTGGTGGCAAACTACATACCAAAAGGAATTGACGTCGAATTTCAAAGTGAAAACGGCGTTCTCGGAATGGGACCTTTCCCTTTTGAAGGCGAAGAAGATGCTGATTTAATTAATGCGGGAAAACAAACTATTACCACTTTAGAAGGCGCTTCTTTCTTTGATTCGGCAATGAGTTTCGGAATGATTCGTGGGCAACACGTCGATTTGACCATTCTTGGAGCAATGGAAGTTGCCGAAAACGGTGATATTGCCAATTGGAAAATCCCCGGAAAAATGGTCAAAGGAATGGGCGGAGCTATGGATTTAGTAGCTTCGGCAGAGAATATTATCGTAGCAATGATGCACGTCAACAAAGCGGGAGAAAGCAAAATTCTCAAAAAATGTACTTTGCCCTTAACAGGCGTTGGCTGCGTAAAAAAAGTCGTAACCGAATTAGCAGTTATGGAAATAACTCCAAAAGGGTTTAAGCTATTGGAACGAGCTCCAGGCGTTTCAGTAGCACACATCATCGCTTCCACAGAAGCTAATTTAATCATCGAAGGAGAAATTCCAGAAATGGTAATTGATTAGACTATAAAAAGATAGCCACAGATTCAAAGATTTTAAAAAATTAAAATCTTTGAATCTGTGGCTAAATAAAATTTTGCGGTTAAAAACTACAAATTCTCAAAAAAATCATTTCCTTTATCATCCGTAATAATAAAAGCAGGAAAATCTTTAACCGTGATTTTGCGTACTGCTTCCATACCTAACTCTTCAAAATCAACTACCTCAACAGAAAGGATATTTTCTTTCGCCAAAATAGCTGCTGGTCCTCCGATAGAACCCAAATAGAATCCACCATAAGTTTTACAAGCATTCATCACGTCTTTCGTTCTATTTCCTTTGGCAAGCATAACCATACTTCCACCATTTTTTTGGAATTCCTCTACATAAACGTCCATTCTACCGGCAGTTGTTGGCCCAAAACTTCCCGAAGCCATTCCCTCTGGTGTTTTCGCAGGCCCTGCGTAATAAATTGGGTGATTTTTAAAGTATTCTGGCATTGGTTTACCCGCATCCAATAATTCTTTGATTTTGGCGTGGGCAATATCGCGAGCCACAATCAAAGTTCCGTTTAGTTTCAAACGTGTTTTGATTGGGTATTGAGATAATTTTTTAAGAATATCGGCCATTGGTTGGTTCAAATCAATTTCGACAGCTGGTTCTAGATGTGGAGCTGTTTCTGGCAAAAACCGTTTCGGATTGACTTCTAATTGCTCCACGAAAATACCGTCTTTGGTAATTTTACCTTTTATATTTCTATCGGCTGAACACGAAACGCCCAATCCAACCGGACAAGAAGCAGCGTGACGAGGCAACCGAATTACGCGAACGTCGTGCGTGAAATATTTACCTCCAAATTGCGCTCCAATAGCACTTTGTTGACAAATTAACTGTACTCTTTTTTCCCATTCTAAATCACGGAAAGCCTGACCGGCCATATTTCCAGATGTTGGCAAATGGTCAAAATACCCTGCTGATGCTTTTTTAACCGTAGCTAAATTCGCTTCTGCAGATGTTCCTCCAATCACTAAAGCCAAGTGATACGGTGGGCAAGCTGAAGTTCCTAAATCCATTATCTTGGCACGAATGAAAGCATCCAATGATTTCTCGTTCAACAAAGATTTCGTTTGTTGGTACAAATAGGTTTTATTGGCAGAACCGCCGCCTTTTGCTAGAAACAAGAACTCGTAAGAAGTTCCTTTTTTGGCATAAATATCAATTTGCGCCGGTAGATTCGAACCTGAATTTTTTTCTTCAAACATACTAATCGGTACAATCTGGGAATAGCGAAGATTTCGTTCTTGATAGGTGTTAAAAATTCCTCTGGAAAGCCATTCAGCATCATCAACTCCTGTATATACATTTTCGCCTTTTTTGGCCATTACAATCGCCGTTCCTGTGTCTTGGCAGGAAGGCAATTCTCCATCAACTGCCACGACTGCATTTTGTAATAGATTATAAGCCACAAAACGGTCGTTATCGGTTGCTTCTGGGTCATCAAGAATGGCTTTTAGTTTTTCTAAATGTGCGGTTCGCAACATAAAAGAAACGTCTTTCAACGCTTCTTGAGCCAACAATTCCAAGCCTTTTGGGTCAACGGTCAAGATTTCTCTGTCACCTAGTTTTTCGGTTTTTACAAAATCGGATGTCAGTTTTTTGTATTGAGTATCGTCTTTTAAAATTGGATAAGGATCCTGGTATATAAAGTCCATTTTGTACTATTTTTGAGGCGTAAAGTTAGGAAATTTGCAGTAAAATATATCTAGAACTCTTTTAAATTATATTAACAAATGAATCGTAAAGTATTTATATTTGAAAAATTTAATGAAAAAATAAATGCTCGATTTTAAAACCTCATTACTATTAAAAATAATTTCATCTGTATTTTTTCTTATTTCTGGAATAATATGGAAGAAAATCTTGATTACTGGCGAAAAAAATTATCATTATATTTTCTATAGAGTTATTGCCACATTATTTTTCTTTTTATTGATTCAATTTTATTTTCAATATAATGACATTGACAATTTTACTATACTAATTTCTGCTCCTACTTTCACAGATTGGATATTGTGTTTTTCTATTTGTCTTTTTAGTTTTTGGGGACTTTATTTTTATACAGAAGCGATGCAGAATGGACGATTTAGCTTCGTTACACCTTTGATTATTATCTCTTCCGCTATTTCATTTGTAACTTCTTTAGTCATATACAATGAAGCGTTAAGCGTTTCTAAGTATGTGTCACTTCTATTGATTATTTTTGGACTATTTCTCCATCAAAAAGACAAATTAGTTGATTTTAAAGTTTCAAAAGAAGTTCTTTTAATAGTACTATTTAGTGTTTTTTGGGGAATATCTTTTGTATTTTATCTCATTCCTATTAAAAAATTTGGCGTGCTTAATTTTAGTATGATACTCGAATTATGTGTTTTTATTTCCTGTGTTGGCTTGCTTGTCTTTAAAGAAAAAAGAATGATTCCTCCAAGACTAAACAATAAAGGTATCTTGCTTTGTTTATTGATGGGGTTTCTTGTTGCCGGAGGAAGTTTGTTGAGCAATTTTACATTAACCCAATTTCCAGTGAGTTTGAATATACTTATTGGGTTGCTATTTGAACTCCTAGTTTTAGTGGTTGGACTTTACTTTTTTAGAGAAAAACTAAACAACAAAGACTGGTCATTAATACTACTTGCTACTATAGGAGGATTTCTGCTGCTATTCTAAAATAGTTCTCAAAGATTTATAAACCTCCAGCATCCTGTTTTTATAATTCAAGTCAAATCTGTCAGGTTTAATGTGTTTAAAGACTACAATAGCTTTTTCTTTTCGGTCTTTCTTAATTAATGAAAAAGCATAATACACTTTAAGTTGGTTGTAATTCAATTCCGCCCAATACCCTAAAATTGGTGAATATTTTGCTGCATTTTGTTCCACAAGAGTAATGATAGTTTCATAATCCTCAGTAAAATACAAATAATTACAAATCATAAAAATACTGCTCTCTCTGTGACCTGCGTCTTTCGCATTGGTACACTTATGTTTAAGTATTTTGGCAACTAATTTTTCGTGATTTAAACTGTTTCCAAATTGTTTGTCATTGTAAAGCTGTACTCCCAACCATCGCATTTCAAGGATATTGTTTTGTGGCGCCACAATTTTATTGTAATGTTCCCGAAACAACTCCCATTGATGGGTTTCGGCAAAATGAGTACAATGAATCAAATGATAAAAATCAGCACTAGATTTATTGTTTTGATAGCAATTCTCTAAAAGCGGCAAATAATAGTGCTGCTCGGGAACGACCAACCATTCTACAAAATAATTGATGGTATACCGCAAGTTATGATAATGACCAATGGCAATTTCACTAAGCCAATCGTGCTGTTCACACAAACTGCCTATCAAATGGATCATATGATAAATAGCATACTTATAGGATTCTTGGTATTCAAAAACAACTTGCAATTCAAATAATCTTTTGAAGAACAATTCATCTTTCTGTTGAATTTTACAAAGTATAATTTGGTTTACGGTTTCATATAATAGCGTAGATTTTGAACTTGCATGGAGTGTATTGAACAAATCATCTAATGAAATCCTGTTTTGAATTACTTCAAACAAAATGGCTTTTTGGTATAAAATATTTTGGTCCGAATAACTTTTTGTTAATCTCTCCCAATTAGAATAACCTACATAAATGGAGCAAGTATCCAACGTAAAAATAGAAGGAGAAGAATTACTTTTTTTAATATTTAAAAGTCTAGCGATAGTATCTATTGACAAGCGTTGATTGATTGTTGATTGAATCGCTTCTTCTAACAATTTGCAATCATTAGTAGTAACAATAGCTCTAGAAAACTTATTTAGTATTAGTTCTCTCAAATACGCTAAATGCTCTTCTTTGGGTTCTTGAAGTAGTCTTGCCATAGCACGAAAATAATAACAATTAATCAAATAACAAC
>CALPPA020000150.1 GCA_943325355.2 Klebsiella pneumoniae
GCCAGCCGAAATCATAAAATACATTCCTAACAGGGAAGAAAAAAGCAACATATAAAACTCATTTCCTTTATTTAAAGGCACCATTTTTTCTTGAATCCAATCGGCTGATTGTAGCAAAACGATTAATACTCCCACATTAAGTGTGTTTTTGAAGAAGTGAATTAGTGTATTCGTGCGAAACATTCCGCCAAATAAACTGGTTTCCTCAATAGCAAAAAAACCTATGATGGTGTGTATTCCAAATAACAATAGAGCTAAATGCACCAAACTTCCTTTTTTGTTTTTATGTATGAAAATTTCGCCTACAATCAACAATAATATAATTGTCAATAGGAAAATTTCTTGTCTCATTGCGATAAAACTGTTCAAATTCATTGTAGTTATTTATTATAAATGATTTAATACTCCTTGAATAAAGGGCTGAAGACTGTCCATAGTCATATCGCTTAACCAAAGCGGTGCCACACCCATTCCAATCATTGGAATTAATAGCAACAAAATACCCGTTATTTCGAACCAAGTTGCCTTTGGTAAATCCAAAAATGCTTCGTTTTTAACTTCTCCCATTAACATAATTCCCAAAACTCTCAGGATGTAAACTGCTGTTACCACAATTGCCGATACTGAAATTACGGTTGCCACTCTATAAAACATTTCTTCGTGTTGGAATGCACCAACGAAAATGTTCATTTCGGCAATGAAACCGCTAAATCCAGGTAATCCCAATGAAGCCAATCCTGCAATTACATAAATCACTGAAATAAATGGCATCACTTTTAGTAAACCTCCTAATTTTGTGATGTCTCGGGTGTGTGTTCTTCCGTAAATCATCCCGATTAATGCGAAGAATAAGGCTGTCATAAATCCGTGGGAAAGCGATTGTAAAATGGCTCCGTTCCAGGCAGTTTTGTTCAACATCAACAAGGCAAACAATACCATTCCCAAGTGACTCACAGAGGAATATGCATTGATGTATTTTAAATCGGTTTGTTTTAAAGCTCCAAACGCGCCGTAAATAACTCCAATTGCCGATAATATAATGAAAAACCAAGACCATTCAATAGCCCCTAATGGCAATAAAAACATTGCAATTCTAAAGACTCCGTAACCTCCTAATTTCATTAAAACTCCAGCGTGAAGCATTGAAACTGCTGTTGGCGCCGAAGCGTGACCATCAGGTGACCAAGTATGAAAAGGGAATAAAGCGCCAAGTACGGCAAAGCCAATAAAAGTCAAAGGGAAAAATAATTTTTGGGCTTCAAAAGGAATGTTTACTTTGGCAATTTCCAATATATTGAAAGTTAAAGCACCACCATCGGTATTGGAATTAAAGTAAATTCCCAAAACACCAACCAATAATACAGCCGAAGCTCCCATTAACATTAGAGTCAACTTCATTGCCGAATATTCTTTTGGACCTGAGCCCCAAATTCCGATTAATAAATACATTGGGATTACCGCGATTTCGTAAAACACAAACATCGTAAACAAATCTATAGAAATAAAGAATCCATAAACTCCAGTAGCCAACACCAATAGCGAGATGAAAAATTCTTTAGGTAAATCGTCGGTTTTCCAAGAGATGAAAACACCTGCTAATACTACTATTGAAGTTAATAATAATAAGGCAACCGAAATCCCATCAACGCCAATGGCATAATGTATATTGAAATTTTCGAACCAGGGAGTGTCTTTGGTAAAAAGCATAATGCTTTTGTTGACGGCTCTTTCTTTAAAGTATGCAAAAAGTAAATTGATAGCCATTCCGAGTTGAATGAAACTTCCAATCATTGCTATAATTCGAGCCTGATTCAACCCTTTAGCAAAAACTAAAGCCAAAACTGTGAGTACAGGTACAATTACAAAAAGTGATAAAATATCCATATTAATTTATTATTATGTCCATAAATAAATGAAAACCAAAGCGATAACTACAACTCCCGAAACAAAAAACATAGCGTAATCTTGTAGTCTTCCGGATTGCAATCCTTTTATTTTTTCGGAAATTAGGACTGTTTTGTTTCCAATGCCTTCCATCGTTCCATCCACATATTTCTTGTCGAATTTGGCAATTGGAGTAGAAATCAGATTGAAAATTATTTTCTTGGTAACGAATATATAGATTTCGTCGAAATAGAATTTATGATAGGTCCATTTGTAAAATACTCCAAAAGCATTGGCAAACTTTTCAGCCAAATCATTTTCTTTTTTATAGAAAACCCAAGCAATGATGATTCCTGTCAATCCAGTACCAACAGCAGCAGCAGCTAATGGTAAATTTAAATGTGCTTCGAAACCCACTTTGTCAGCAGTTACGAATTCGCTGAAAGGGATAAATCCTGCAACAACGCTCATAAAGGCCAAAAATAACAAAGGAAATGTCATTGAAATTGGTGATTCGTGAGGCGTGTGTTTGTATTGTGTTTCTTTGCCCCAAAAAATTCCAAAATAAAGTCGGAACATATAAAAGGCTGTTAATCCCGCTACAAATAATGCCGTAAAATAAATCAACTGATTTTTTTCGAAAGCTGCGACCAAGATTTCATCTTTACTCCAAAATCCTGCAAATGGTGGAACTCCGGCTATTGCCAATGCTGCAATCAAGAACGTAATATTGGTAATTGGCATATACTTGCGCAAACCGCCCATATCATTCAAATAATTGCTGTGAACCGCGTGAATTACAGAACCTGCCCCAAGGAATAACAAGGCTTTGAACATTGCGTGAGTAAACAAATGAAACATAGACGCCATATAACCAACTCCTTCGTGACCTTTATAACTAGAAACACCTAATGCCAACATCATATAACCAATTTGCGACATTGTCGAAAAGGCTAAAACTCGTTTAATATCGGTTTGTGTGAGTGCGATAATTGCTGCAAAGAGTGAAGAAAATGCGCCGACATAAGCTACAATATTCAAGGCAAATCCACCTTCAACAAAATAATACATCGGGAATAATCTCGCTACCAAGAAAACTCCAGCGACAACCATTGTTGCTGCGTGAATTAATGCAGAAACCGGTGTTGGTCCTTCCATTGCATCTGGTAACCAAATGTGTAATGGGAACATTGCTGATTTTCCAGCTCCACCCATAAATATTAAAAGTAATGCCCAAGTAATTACGGATAATCCCATAAAGGAAGAAGAAGCCCAATTTAAAAGCAAACCTTCACCTTCAGCATTAACAGCATTTAGGGTTTCAAAATCAAAAGTACCAGCGTAATATCCTACTATCAAAATTCCAATCAAGAAGCCAAAATCAGCGAAACGAGTAACAATAAAAGCTTTTTTCGCTGCCGCTACTGCAGAAGTTTTGGTGTAGTAATATCCAATTAACAAATAAGAAGAAACTCCCACTAATTCCCAGAAAATATAGATTTGGAAAAGGTTTGTCGCCAATACCAATCCAAGCATTGAAAAGGAAAACAGGGATAAAAAAGCAAAAAATTTGGTGTAACCATCATCGCCTTTCATATAACCTCGGCTATAAATATGAACCATCAAGGAAACCGAAGTCACCACAATAAGCATCATCACGGATATAGGATCAATCAAAATACCCATATCAATATGCAAGGTGTCAGTGAAGTTCATCCAAACTGTTTTTTCAACGAATGTTTGGTAAACACCATCGACTTTTCCAGAAACGAAAAAGTATTGGTAAGCCGCATAATAAGACAATGCAGCAGAGATTGCCAATCCCAAAACGCCAATGTATCCTGAAACTGCTGGTTTAATTTGTTGGTTAAAGATTCCCAAAAGCAAGAAAACGGCCAGCGGAATTAACGGAATAAATAGTATATAAGTTATGTCCATAATTATTGAATATTAATACTTCATAATTTCAGTGTCCTTCACTTCGACAGAGCTGATTTGTCTGTAAAGATTGATGATTATTGCAACAGCCAGCGCAGTTTCGGCGGCGGCCACAGCTATAATAAAAATCGAAAAGAAAACGCCCTGCAAAACATCGGGATATAAATATTTGTTGATGACAACAAAGTTTATCGCCGAAGCGTTCAATATTAATTCCAGAGAAATTAAAATCGAAATCAAGTTTTTTCTTGTAATAAACCCATAAATACCTATGAAAAATAGAATAGAGGTGAGGGTGAAAATTTCGTAAATGCTAATTCCGGCTATCATAATGTGTCGTCGTTTTTAGTTAGTTTGTCTCCTTTTCCAATGATGATGGCTCCAATCATAGCAGCTAATAACAGCACACTTATCACTTCAAAAGGCAAAATGAATCCGCCAGCTTCGTAGCTTAAAAGTCCTCTTCCAATATCGGAAACATCGGTAGTTTTAGAATTTTCAACAACCATAAAATTAGTTGTATAAATTATAGACAAGAAAACACCAAGTCCTATCAAGCAAACCAATCCAGTTAATAATTTTTTGGACAATTTTGCCATTTCCAATTCCATTTCAATATGATGTACCAGCAAAACCGAGAAAATAACTAACACAATAATACCTCCTGCGTAAACCGTCAATTGAACGGCGGCCAAGAAATTATAATCAATCAAAAAGTAAATTCCTGCAATTCCGATGAGCACAAACAGAAGATAAATAACCGATCGAAGCATTTGGCGACTCGTTACAGAAGCTATGGCGCCAACAATCATTATCAAGGCTAAAATGTAAAATATAATTTTTTCCATAAGATTAATCTTCTAGTCCAGGAACAACTTTCGAACCTGGTTTGTTTAAAACTCTAGTGAGGTATGTTCTGTCGTAAACGGAATTTTCAAAATTCTGCGCCCATACGATAGCATCTGTAGGACAGGCTTCAATACATAAACTACACATTGTACACATTCCTAGATGGTAAATATGTTGGTCTATCATTTTTTTCTTTTTGCCGGTAGTTGGGTCAATTTGTCTGTCCCAAATGATTTCGATACTTCCGTTCGGGCAAGCCAATTCACATTTTTGACAACCAGTACAACGGTGTTCATTCTTTTCATCGTGAGGCATCACCACCTCGCCACGAAAACGTTCGAACATTTTCAAAGTATCTCGATTGTCGGGATATTGTTGGGTTATAGCCCCTTTTCTGGAATGTAAAAAATACTTTCCGGTAACACTCATTCCTGTGAGAAGTGTTTTTACACCATTATATATATCTGAAAAATAACTCATAGTTTTTAAAATTGAATTGTTAATCCAAGCAATACCATCAATGCCATTAAAATTAGGTTCATTAAGTTTAATGGAAGTAAATATTTCCATTCCAATACTAGAAGTTGGTCAATTCTTAATCTTGGAAACGTCCATCTGAACCACATCATTAAAAATATTA
>CALPPA020000151.1 GCA_943325355.2 Klebsiella pneumoniae
CGGAAAAATGAAAATCGAATGGGGTTCACAAATCCGAAATTACGTAATGCAACCCTATAAATTAGTCAAAGACGTTCGCACAGGTTATGAAACCAGTAATGTTGATGGCGTGATGAATGGCGAAATTGATGAGTTTTTGAAAGCGTTCTTGATGATGATGGGACAAAAGGAAGAGGAATAAATTTCAGATTGCAGGTGGCAGATTGCAGCGTTGGATTAAATAAATTAAACCCGACAGGTTTCAAAAACCTCTCGGGTTTGTTGTAAAAATTACATATGGATTTACAAGTCAATAATTTTCAAATAAATGTTGATATAATACAATCCCGTAATAATAAAAGTTAATCCTGCCAGGATTCGCATTACTTTCTCCACTTTGGTTATGGTTTTGAAATAGGTTCCTAATTTTTCCATACTGAAAGCGATTATAAAAGCAAAAAAGATAACGGGTAACCCTGTTCCAATTGAAAACAAAACAGGTAAAAACAATCCATCATCGACCGAAAGTGTCATTGGAATTAGCATTGCAAAAAATAATGCTCCACTATATGGGCAAAATGCCAAGGCAAATAATGCACCTAAAAGAAAAGATCCCAGCAAACCTTTGGTTTTAAATTTATCAGAAAGTGTGTCGGTTAAATTGCTGCCTTTTATAAAATTAAGTTTGATGACATCCAGCATTATCAGGCCAATAATTATCATAATTGGTCCAATAAATTTCTCACCGTTTCCTTGAAAAATCTTCGCTATTTGGAATTTACTCGCTCCAAAATAAATTATGGCACCAATTGCAGTATAAGAAAACATTCTACCGAAAGTATAGAGAAATCCACTCAACAAAACTTTCTTTTTATTGTTTATGGTCTTGGCAATAAAAGCCGTAGCGGTGATATTTGTTGCCAAAGGACAAGGTGCAATAGCCGTTAGCAAACCCAATGCAAAAGCTGATAACAAAGGAATTTCCCGGTTTTGAGCTAATTCAGTTAACCACTCCATAATTATTTGAAAGCATCAATTTTTATCTTCAATTCCTTAATAAATTTATCTTTATCACTGGCATTCATAAAAGCCATATCGGTCAAATCTTGTTTCTTTTTGGTAGTTGGATTGTATAAAAACAAAGAAGACCCGGTAGCTTCAAATTGTGATGCGATTTCTTTATTCTTTTTATCATCAGCATTTACTAATGAAAATGGAATTGTGGGATAACTTTTCAGCGTTTCTCTTGTTAATTCTTCAATTTTATTACACGTCACACAACGATGCTCCGAGTGGAACTGGATTATTTCGACTTTAGTTTTGGCACTTGGAACAGATATTTTTTTAGTCTGTGCGTTTCCCAAATTAGAAACGAATAGCAACATAAATGTTGCAAAAACGGATAGTATAATACTTTTTTTCATTTAATTTTTTCAATTAAATTAATTAGATCCATATTTATTAATGATTGCCATTTGACCTGCGTGATATGTTGTGTGAGATACTATTCTTCCAAAAGCTTCTGCTTTGGTTTTTGTGCCAAATTCTTTTGTGGTAATTTCGGTTTCCCAGTCGAGATCCGTTTGATTTTCTACTATTGATTTTAAGGCTTCAAAAGAATATTCAACATATGTTTTAAGTTCTTCCAAATTGGTCCATTCGCCTGTATCTCGTTTTTCGATTACAGTTTTTGCAGAAACCTTTATATCAGTCGCCCCAAATACATTTTTGGCAAACAGCAATTCTACATCGCCAATATGCCGGATGAGAAAACCAACCGAGTTCTGCGATGGCAATAATTTCTTTTTTAAATCCTCTTCTGTAATAGAAGCCAATTGATTAGAAAACCTTGTTCGGGCTTCTGCCCAAAGTTCAAGAAAAAGTTGTGTTTTTGTTTTCATATATGTAAATTTTGATTTTTCAGCGGTCATATATGGTATCGCTTTTACTTGTCGGTGTTTGTTTGCAACAAACTCTTTGTTAGTGGCGATTTCATAAGATTATATTAAATAAGTAACCCGATAAAATCATAAAAAAGGCAATCGTTCCAAAGTAAATAGCGATTAATTTCCAGGTCATTACTTTCTTTAAAAGCATCGCTTCCGGCAAGGACAAACCAATAACTCCCATCATAAAAGCAATGGCAGTGCCAAGTGGAACTCCTTTGGCAACCAAAACCTGAACTACAGGAATAACACCCGCAGCATTGCTATACATTGGCACGCCAATAATTACAGCTAATGGAACAGCAAACCATTGTCTTTTATTGATGTACTGTTCGAAAAACCCTGTTGGTAAAAATCCGTGCATCAAACCTCCAATAGCAATACCAATGATGATGTAAGGTGAGACACCTTTTACAATGTTATAAGCTTCTTTTAGAATGGCAGGAAATCGTTGTGAGAGTGATAGTTTTTCTACTTCTAATCCCTCCTCAGTTTGCGAATTAGCAATGATGTTTTGTACCCAAGGCGACAGCTGTTTTTCTAATTGTAATTTTCCTAGAATAAAACCTCCAATAATTCCCAAAACTATTCCTGTCAGCACATAAATAGCAGTCACTTTAAATCCGAATGCTCCTGCAAAAATGGCAATGGCTACTTCATTAACCAATGGGGCCGTGATGAGATATGTAAAAGTGATTCCAAGCGGAATTCCGCCTTTTACAAATCCAATAAATAAGGGAACTGACGAACAAGAACAAAATGGCGTAATAACTCCGAAGGTGGAAGCAAATAAATATTCTAATCCATAGAGTTTTTTTCGGCTCAAAAAATTACGCACTTTTTCGACTGGAAAATAAGAGTTTACAATTCCCATTACTGTCGTTATTACAAAAAGTAACAACGCAATTTTCAAGGTATCAAATACGAAGAAATTAAGTGCATCACCTAATTTTGTATGTTGCTCAATTGCAAAAATCGAATAAATTAGCCAATCAGCAAAATATTGCAGCCAGTCGAACATAATAATCTAATTTAGATTAACAACACCTAGAATCAGAACAACAAGAAGAATTATTCTCTTCTGAAACATCATTTGTGTTTTTCAATAATTCTTTTATTTCATCTATTTGGGCAATTCTTCCTTTTACTTTCACCACATTATCAATCATCAAAACTGGCGTCGTAAGAACATTGTATTTCATCATTTCCTCGATGTCTTCAATTTTGGTGACATTGGCTTCCATTCCTAATTGTTTTAAGGCTTCTAAAACATTATTGTAGGTTGTTTTGCACTTTGGGCAACCCGTTCCTAAAACTTTAATCTGTTTACTCATAATATGTTATTTTAATTTTGGAAATCGTGAACCTTGCGGTTACATTTTTTTTATAATTTAATTCCTATTCCAAAAGGCAAAACGCATTTAATGATTATTTCAATACTTCGTTTAAAAGCATTTTTGCCAAATTCCAATTTTCTCTATTAATGCAATATTTCACCGTTGGCGGCGTGATATCTCCCTGTATCAAACCCGCATCTTTAAGTTCATTCAAATGTTGGGACAAAGTAGATTTCGCGATAGGAAGCTCCTCTGCCATATCACCGTGATAGCAACAAGTTTGGGAGTTTAACAATTGTAAAATAGCAATCCTGACAGGGTGTCCCATTGCTTTTGCAAATCGTGCTGTTTTTTCTTGTTCTTTTGAAAAATAATCCGATTTTGTATCAGTTGCCATATCGATTTTTAGTTATTCGTAAATTTACGAATAATTTATGAAAAGCAACTATTTTCGACGCATAAATTTCATATATATAATTTGAAATTATATAAAAAAGAAACTAAAAATCAATATAAAATACTTGTGTCAGAAAACTCTTCTCTACTATAACGTGGTAGTCAAATTAATTAAGCAATTATCGGTTATTTAGGCAGCTTTCATATTTTTTATTGCTCTCCATTTATATAAATTATGGTATGTTTGCTTTATAGATAATTCAAAAATAATAATTACAAATGAGCAAGATACTTCCCGAAAAATATAAACATCCCTTCGCTTTTAACCTGAAATACAAAAAATCTGCCGTGTATTTCTCGATGGAATTTGCCATTGACCAATGCTTGAAAATTTATTCGGGAGGTTTGGGATTTTTGGCCGGTTCCCATATGAAAAGTGCTTATGATTTAAAGCAAAATGTTGTTGGAATTGGGATATTGTGGAAAAAAGGATATTACGACCAATACAAACAAGAAGACCTTTCGATGGGCATTCTTTTTCAGGAAAAAATTTATCATTTCTTAGAAGAAACCAATATAAAATTTACCATAAAAATAAACAACCACGATGTTTGGGTAACCCCTTATTATTTGAACCCAAAGACATTTGGTACCGTTCCAATGTTCTTTCTTTCGACTGATTTGCCTGAAAACGATTATTTGGCAAAATCAACCACTTTCCGTTTGTATGATTCTGACCCAATTGCCAAAATTGCACAAACAATGGTCTTAGGTCTTGGCGGAGCTAAATTATTAGACGCTTTGGATTATGAACCTGATGTTTATCATTTAAACGAAGCTCACGCAGTTTCTTGTGTTTTCCATCTGTACAATAAATTCAAAAGCGTGGAAGCCATCCGAGAGAAAATGGTTTTTACAACACATACTCCAGAAGAAGCCGGAAACGAAAAACACAATATTCACCTCTTGGAATCATTGAGTTTCTTTGATGGGATTCCATTGGACAAAGTGCGTGAAATTACCGGAATTTATGATGATACTTTCAATCATACTTTGGTTGGACTTCGATTGAGTCATATTGCGAACGGCGTTTCAAAACTGCACGGAGAAGTTTCTCGTGATATGTGGAAAGATTATCCAGGAATTTGCCCGATTATTCATATTACTAATGCTCAAAACAAGAAATATTGGGCCGATGCTTTGCTAGACGAAGCTTTCGAAAACAAAGACAGAGCAGCTTTAATCAAAAGAAAAACAAGATTAAAAGCAAAACTATTTGATGTTGTTGCTGACCAAACCGGAAAATTGTTTGATCCCAATATTCTAACTATTATTTGGGCAAGAAGATTTGCTGACTACAAAAGACCGGATTTAATCACAAGAGATTACGATCGATTTATTAAATTGTTGTCCAACACCGAAAAACCCGTGCAAATAATTTTTGCAGGAAAACCATATCCAATGGATTATGGAGCAATTCATAATTTTGATAAACTTACTCATATTAGTAAAAACATCAAAAATATGGCGGTTCTTACAGGACATGAATTGAAATTATCACGCCAGTTAAAAGAAGGCGCCGATGTTTGGATGAACAATCCAAGAGTTACCAGAGAAGCTTCAGGAACATCTGGA
>CALPPA020000152.1 GCA_943325355.2 Klebsiella pneumoniae
ATTTTCAAGTAAAATAGAAGCTAACTGCGCAGTGACAAGATTATTTTCTCTTGTGTTTATCAAAAACAAAGAGCTTTCGCCAAAGGTAAACAACCGTTCTTCAGATAACAACATAGCATTATTATCATTTACTAGACCATTGATTAAATTTCTTTGCTTTATAAGTGATTCTATTTCAATTTTTTGAGCGTTTATTTTGTTGGCTAATTGCACCTTCTCTATGCTAAGAGCAAATTCAGTTTCTTGTATTTTAAATTTAGCTAACTTTAGACTTCCTCTTTCTTTTCTCAAAAATAGCGGAAAATAAAAATTCATCCCCACCTTATAATCGTTGAAATTATAATTTTGAAATGAGCGTGGATCTGATAGATAAGAATATCCAACATCTATTTTAGGCAAAAGCATATTGGCTTTCAGTCTTTTATCAACATCTAAAATTTCTATTTTCCGTTCTAATGAAATTATCTTGGGATGATTTATGATTGAAAAATCTGCACTCAAAAGATCATTCGTTTTTAATATTTCTCTTATGGTTGCATCTAGTTTTGCCTCTGGAATCAAAATATCGGAGAGTTCAACAGGAATATTGTTTTCAATCCATATAAAATTAGATAATTCAAGTTTTGCTTTGGTCAATTTTAGTTTCGAATCTTCAAGGCTTAACAATCTGTTTTTTACAATAATACCAGCTTCAATGCTATCAATTGCAGGCTTGTCTCCCTGATTTATTAATTCTTTAACTCCTTTGAAACGAATTTGCGCATTAGTGTTATAGGTTTCGTACAACTTAACTTCGTCATAATTTCTTTTCCAGTCAAAGTAAGCTACTGCCGCATCGTACAAAATCTTTATAGCTTCTAGTTTTCGTTCTGCTTGACTCAATTGAAGGTTAATTTTTGCTTTTCTCAAATCGGCCATCCTTTGATTTATGAATAGTCCTTGCCCTAAAGGAACGGATATTCCAAGCGAAGTTAGTCCTTGATTAGGTGTATTGTTTTCTGGATTTAAATATACACCTTCATTGTTGTCAAATCCTGCCTTAATTTCGACACCATACCAAGTTGGTATTTTGAAACTACTATTTAAAATCGAATAATAATCCTGATTTTTGAATTGTTTCTGATCAAAATCTACCTCTATTTTAGGGTCAAAACCCCCTCTAGCCATCATTAGATTGGCTTGAGCGGCACTTATTTCTAGATCAGCGGTTTTTACTAAAGGATGAAATTTTTTAACATAGCCCAGATATTCATTAAACGAAAACTCTTTATCTAAGGTATTCGTTTTGAGTTCTGTCGTTTGAGAATTTGCAACAAAATTGAACAATAAAAAAAGGAGAATTATACGTTTCATTATTTTTTCTCTTTAGTTTCTTTTGATGATTCTGCATTAGTTTTATAATAATCTGGCGGAAAACCATTCAGTACTCGCCAAATTTCAAACCATACCGGAACAGTATTGAGTAGCGCAATAGTTTGTGCTCCTGAACCCACTCTGATTTGCGAAGGCCATTTTTCCTCTGTACTGTCTGGTGCAATAAGTACTCTAAATTTTCCATTGTCGCTAATAAAATTTTCTACAGCTACAATCTCACCACCAAACGTTCCATAAGACATCTCAGGCCAGCCCGAAAAAACTATTGTAGGCCAACCGTCAAACCAAACTCTAATTTTTTCTCCTTTTTTAACCAATGGCAAATCAACTGGATTAATAAAGGTTTCCACTGCTATATCGTAAGTTGATGGCATTATGGTGGCGATTGGTGTTCCCTCTTTGATTGTCTCACCGATTCCTGCCTGAATAGCTCTGTTTACATATCCGTTTTGTGCTGCTTTGATGTAATAAAATCCGTTGCGAATGCTGTAATTAGCATATTGATTTTTCAATTTATTTACCTGTGCATCAGTATCAAATTGATTACTCAAAGCCGTGAATTGGTCGCTTCTAGCTTTCGCAACTTTTTCTGAATATTCAGCATCGATTCTGTTTATTTCAACTTTAGCATTGATGTATTCGTTTTTACTTGTCAATAATTTATTTTCCTGAGTAATAATTTTGGCATCTACTTCTTGCAATTTTAATCGTTTTTCTTCGACATCGGTCATTGGTTTTAAACCTTCTTTGTTCAATTGTGTAGCACGATTAAATTGTGTATTAGCTATTTTTAATTGTGTTTTAACCGCAACAAGATCAATAGAATCGCTCTTTATTTTAAATATTGCTTGCTTAATTTTATTAAGCGCCTGCTCAGTTTTTAACTTTCTTTCGTTTTCAATCGATTGGATTTGGGTGGACAAAGCACCCACTTTAGAACTATAAGATTCTAATGCAGACTTTTTTGCCATCATTTGATTTTGAGTATTTTGAACAAGATTTGGGTCAAAATAATCTTCTTTTATTTCAGAAATAAACATAATAGTGTCTCCTTTCTTTACAAAATCCCCCTCTTTTACATACCATTTTTCGATACGTCCCGAAATTACACTCTGAATTGTTTGTGGCCGCTGATTAGGTTTTAAAGTCGTAACCGATCCTGAACCCGATATGTTTTGTGTCCAAGGTAGAAAAAGAACTATAACTCCAAAAACCGAAACAATAGCGATAATTTTATTTAAAATTTTGTAATGGGGTCTATTATCCAGATTTTTAATAGTCTGATATTGAATTAATTTTTTGGAGAATTGACTCTTATTTGCAGATATGTTTAGCATTGTAATTAATTTTTAGAATCAAAAATAATTTGTCCGTTGTCCATAACAATGTTTCGGGAACACTTTGTTTTCCAATATGGGTTTTGTGAGGAAACGATAATGGTCCATTTGTTTGCGGGAGCAGTGATTAAATCGATAATTTCATTAGCCACATTTTCATCCATAGTATCCGTTGGATCTTCATAAAATAATATTTTTGGCTTATGAATAATACTCCTTGCCAAAAGAATTTTTTGAGCATTAGAGGCAGAAAGTTGACTTCCTTGCGGGGAAATAATTGTATTCAATCCGTCTGCAAGTGTTTTGATAAACGCAGTCAATTGCACTGTTTCTATCGCCCATCTAATATCTTCTTGTGTAACATTCGAATCTTTAAACGTTATATTATCAGCAAGACTTCCTTCAAAGGGAGTTTCTCCATACACTATACTTCCAATTTGGGAGCGATACAGTTTTAAATCAATTTTCTGGAATGTATCGTCGTTAATGTAAAATGTACCCGAAGTAGGCTGAATTAATCCAGACAATAAACGAATTAAGGTGGTTTTTCCGGAGCTATTTTTTCCTTCAACAAATATTTTTTCGGATTGATTTATTTGAAGATTAATATCATTAATAATGTTTTTCTCGGAATCTGGGAATTTGAAACACAAATTATTGATGTCTAAAGTTATTGCGGTAAAGCAACTGAGGTATTCTTTTGTAGATTCTTCCTCAAGTTCCATATCGGTAACAACTCCTATTTTTTCAACAGATGTTAAAACATCGTAAAATGTCTCAAGCCCTAAAATAATTTTTTCAACTGAACCAATAACCAGTAAAATAATGATTTCGGCAGCTACAAATTGTCCAATATTCATTTCTTGTGATAAAACCAAATACCCACCGATACTGAGTAAACTAGCCGTGATAATTATCTTGAAAATAATTAATTGTGCAAATTGTCTTTTGACAACGTTAAAATGTTTTTCACGGTATTTTAAATAATCAGTTACTAAGCCATCATTTTTTTGAAGTGCATAGTCATAATTCAATTCGTTCCTAAAACTAAAATTATTTCGAGCCATTTCCTGTAACCAAGCGGCAACTTTATACTTGTATTTGGATTCATGCAAACTAGTTTCTAATCCTGGATTATAGGAGTATTTAAAAATATAGTACAACAAAATAAGCAACATAAAACCAAAAACAATGAAATAAGGATGGTAAAGCGATAAAAGCAAAACACCAAAAATAATTTGAAGCAATGCTGCTGAAAAATCAATTAAAAGTTTTGAAGTTCCTTTTTGAATGGACATTGTATCAAAAAACCGATTGGCTAATTCAGGAGGATAAGTTCCATACAATTCCTCGAATTTTATTCGCGGTATTCTTCCAGCAAATTCGAAAGAAGACCTAATAAAAATCTTTTGCTGCAAATTTTCAGTAATCCTAAGTTGCATCATCGAAAGTACACCAACAAGTGCAACCCCAATAACCACGAGAAATACCAATACAATCCAAGAAACACTGACTCTCCCAGACTGTATGAAATTAATAATGGCTTGGATGCCTAGAGGCAATGAAAGACTAATCAAACCGGCAAAAATAGCATAAAAAAATAGTTGCAAAACATCTTTTTTGTCGAGAAGTAATAAATTATAATATCGAATTAGCGGACTCATATTTATTTAATAAAGTTGAAATTAAATGGATGTAAAAATCGGTAGGCGAAGTGCTTTTGTTACAGTCGGTAATAGCCTGTATATGATCCTTAAGAAAATGTTGATGCATTGCTCCCTCAACTATACTTGAAGCAAGACTTTTGGCATATAAATACTCTGGATTTACTTCTTTTATCATTGCAGTTATTCTATTTATAACTCTTATGTAAATATAATAAAATCCTTCTTTGTTTTCTTGATCAACTTCTTTTGTGTGAAAAGTTTTTGTGAACTCGGCTATTATAATTTTATTTAAAACAGACTCATTGATATGCAATGTTTTTTGATCATCCTCGACAGTTTCAGTAACTATTGAGATTGCTTTTTTTAGTTTTTCAAAAGGATTAGAATAATTTGAAGTTGCGAAAACCAATCTATACTCCTTCCAACTCCAATACCAAGAAGACAAGTACAATAATAATTTATGTTTGTTTTCGAAATACCGATATATCGAGCTTTCATTAGACCCTATTTTTTCTCCTAATTTCTTAAAAGTAAATTCTTCAAAACCAATACTATCAATTAATAGAATGCTCTCTTGAATAATATTTTTACCCAATTGTGAAGTTTCGGGATCTTTTACAAAGAGCTTTTCGTTTACTTGAATTTTAATGTTTAAAAAAATTTGATCCAAAATGATATATTTTAGTGCAAATATAATAGTATTACTTTTAATTATGAAATATTAACTTTTATTTAATATAAAAATGACTTTGTAAAATTTGATAAAAAAATAAATTTTTGGGTTAATTTAACCCAAAGACCAATGTCAAAAACCGATTTTATTTAAATTTTATTGTATATGAGTTTTATCATATTTTTTTAGAAAATTGTGAG
>CALPPA020000153.1 GCA_943325355.2 Klebsiella pneumoniae
ATTTCTCGGATTGATATAATGATACATTTCGTTCATTGTTTCCGAGAAAGATTTTTTGGTATTAGAATGTAAATTCGAAATAGCAATTCTAGCAGCTAATTGAGCATAATCAGGATGCGCAATGGTCATTGAAGCTGCGGTTTCGGCAGCAAGATTATCTAATTCTGATGTTGAAACTCCATCGTAAAGTCCTTCAATTACACGCATCGCCACTTTTACGGCATCTACTAAATCATTTAAACCATAGCATAGTTTCTTAATTCTATCTGTGATTTTGTCGAACATTACTGGCTCCTTATGGCCATCTCTTTTTACTACGTACATAATCTTGTCTGTTTTTTAAAATAGAAAATCCCTTTCCTATTTTGGTGAATTTGTATTACTATTTTGGGAAGCTAATCCCGCTTTCATTCCAAATCTTAGGTGCCAAAACTTGGCACATAAGGATTTTCCCTTCAATCGGGGCTAAAAAAAACAAAAAGTATCCTTCTTGTTTTTTTGCAATCTTATAAAAAAGAAGAAGTTTTAAAAATCTGCGTCAAACGTAATTTTTTGCGCTTCAGTATCCGTATTCATTACTCCTGACTTTTGGTATTCTGCTACTTTCTTTTCAAAGAAATTTGTTTTTCCTTGAAGCGAAATCATATCCATAAAATCAAAAGGATTTGCTGTATTGTATTCTCTTTTGCAACCTAATTCTACTAATAATCTATCGGTCACAAATTCTAAATATTGTGTCATCAAAACAGCGTTCATTCCTATTAAACTTACCGGAATAGATTCAGTGATAAATTCTCTTTCGATATTCAAGGCATCAACGATAATTTCTCTGATACGTGCTTTTGGCACTTTGTGTTTTAAATGGTGATTGTGCAAATGCACAGCGAAATCACAGTGAACGCCTTCATCACGAGAAATTAATTCATTGGAAAATGTTAATCCTGGCATCAATCCACGTTTTTTTAACCAAAAAATAGAACAAAAACTTCCAGAGAAGAAGATTCCTTCTACAGCTGCAAAAGCAATTAATCTTTCTGCAAAAGAATCGGACTCTATCCATTTTAATGCCCATTCTGCTTTTTTCTTGATGGCAGGAAAAACATCTATTGCTGTAAATAATTGTGTTTTTTCAGCTTCATCTTTTACATAGGTATCAATCAAAAGCGAGTAGGTTTCGCTGTGAATGTTTTCCATCATAATCTGGAAACCATAGAAGAATTTTGCTTCGGCATATTGCACTTCGTTTACAAAGTTTTCGGCAAGATTTTCGTTTACTATTCCGTCTGAAGCAGCAAAAAAAGCAAGGATGTGTTTTACAAAATACCTTTCATCATCACTTAATTTGTTGTTCCAATCATTTAAATCTTGAGATAAATCTATTTCTTCGGCAGTCCAGAAACTGGCTTCCATACTTTTGTAAAATTCCCAAATATCTTGGTGCTTGATAGGGAAAATTACGAAACGATTTTTGTTTTCTTGTAAGATTGGTTCAATTTGTGACATTGCTATTTTTTGTTTTTTTGAAATTTTAACGAATTATTATGTTTTCGTAGATTACAAAGATTGTGAATTCTTGCGGTTATTAAAAGCCAAACTTATTCACAATCGGGCAGAGTTTTTAACAAATGGAAAGGATTGTACTGTTTTTATTGTAAATATCAATGTCCTGAATGTCAGTATTTTAATAAATTAAAACACGGCAAAGCACTGTAAAATATGGGATTTAAAAAAATGATGCAACTGCAAAATTGCAATTTTAAAAAAAATTATTTTTTCATTTCTTGAGCAACTTTTTCAAGTTCTAAATACCAATCTTCGCCAAATCTTCGAATGAGTGCTTCCTTGACAAACTTGTATACTGGAACTTCTAATTCTTTGCCTAGAGAACAGGCATCGTCGCAAATTTCCCATTTATCATAATTGACTGCGGCAAATTCCGTGAAATCTTTGACGCGAATGGGGTACAAATGACAAGAAACTGGTTTTTTCCAGTCGATTTCTCCTTGATTGTAGGCTTGTTCAATTCCGCAAAGCGCCGTTTTGCGGTCAAAGATGACGTAAGCACAAGCTCCATTCTCTATTAAAGGCGTTCCAAGCTCTCCATCATTGTCTTTTGTCCAAGTTCCCTGAGCTTCAATTGCCGCAATACCTTCTTTGCGGAGAAATGGTTTTACTTTTGGATAAATAGATTCCAAAATTTTGGTTTCGGCTTCGCTCAATGGTGCTCCGGCATCACCGTCGACACAACAAGCACCTTTACAGGCCGATAAATTACAAACAAAATCATTTCCGAGAATATCTTCTGATACTATGGTTTTTCCTAGTTGAAACATATTGCAAAGATAGTTTGCAATTCTGAATTTTGACAGTTAATTTTTGAGTTAATTAAATTAAAAATACTTAGAACTGCTTTCATTTCATATATAGATAATATTTGTTTTTTAAAGGAATATGGAATTCCTTCTCTTGTTCGCTTACGCTCCGGTCGCATATCTTCATTTGTGTTCGCGACCGAATTTAAAGTTATGCTCATTTCATTGGATTAAAATAATCAGGAACAAAACCATTGCTCGTTCCCATTTGTCAAAAAATAACTATGATTTGAACGCTAACCAGAAGTAATACACTATTTTTGGACCAAAAATTTAGAAACTATGGAATTGGATTTTAAAGAAATAATAACTGTTGGCATGGTGCTTTTTGCAGTAATTGATATTGTGGGAACCATTCCTGTTGTCGTAGATTTAAGAACAAAACACGGCCATATTGAATCAGAGAAAGCGTCATTAGTAGCGGGTCTTATTATGATTGTTTTCCTTTTTGTTGGTGAAGAATTTTTAAAACTAATTGGAATTGATGTTCACTCTTTTGCTGTTGCGGGATCATTTGTATTGTTCTTTTTGGCTTTAGAAATGATTTTAGGCATCCGCATTTACAGAGATGCAGAATCTAGTTCAGCATCGATTGTTCCTCTTGCTTTTCCTTTAATTGCTGGCGCAGGAACCATGACAACTTTGCTGTCACTTCGTTCACAGTTTCATACTGTAAATATTGTGATAGCAATTGTTTTAAATATTATCGTAGTTTATTTGGTTTTGAAATCGTCTTCTAAAATTGAAAAAATGCTTGGACAAAACGGTTTAGGGGTAATAAGAAAGACTTTTGGCGTGGTACTTTTGGCAATTGCTGTTAAATTATTCGCCGCTAATGTTAAAGGTTTGTTTGTGTAAAATATATTTTTATAAATTTACCCAATCATTTTACAAAAATATATTTATGAAGATCTTTACTAATATATTGATAGTTTTGGCTCTTGGCCTAATCCTATTCAATATCAGTCTACTTGATTTTAAGCATCCTCTCGAAGGGAACAGCATAATTGCTTTTATAGGGATTGCCGCATCGATTTGTGCTGTTTTAATACTTTTGATATTTAGAATGTCTAAGAGTATTGAAGAAAAAATGAACGATAAGTTCTAATGTTTGATGTTTTAATTATTGGTGGTGGCGTTTCTGGTATATCCTGCGCTCTTGTTTTGGGTTCAGCAAAAAACAAATCCTTTGTCAATAATAAAAAAATTGGTGTCATTGCACATCAAAAAAATTCCTCCCTCCAAGAAGCCTTGCTTAATAATGTTTACGGAATTGCTCCAGGTAAATTAGGTTCTGATTTATTGTCTGAAAGTATTCAGCATCTATCCGAAACGTATCCTCATATCACACAAATTTCTAACGAAAAAGTCCTGAAAATTGAAGGTAAATCGCCTGAATTTACAATTACTACCAATAAGTCTATTTATAAATCCAAAATCGTTGTTGTGGGAATTGGCGCTGCCAATACTTTTGCCATCGAAGGTTTAATGCAGTATGTAGAACCAAACCAAAAAACACTTCCCGAAAAACAAAGAATCCAACTCAAAAACAGCGATCACAAAGTAGCAGAAGGCATTTATGTGACAGGAACTCTTGCAGGACTTAGAAGCCAAGTGGCAATAGCCGTAGGAAGTGGAGCTGCTGTTGCAACCGACATTCTTACTTTATGGAATGACGGAATTCAAACACAAGTACACGATAGTATTAAGAAATAAAGGAGTTTCTAATTATCAAAATAGTTGCTTAATCATCGCATCTTCTTTCAACACAATATCATAAAATTTGCTTTCACTATACAATTGTCGAGCAAATTCAGCTGCCAGATACCGTTTTACCAAGGACTTGTTCTTATCTAATTTCATTTCCATTCCGTTTTTGGAAAGATATTTTTGGAAAGCATTGAAATACAAATCAGTTCCCTCCATTTTGACTTTAAAATTTTCGAAAGTCATTCCCTTAAAAGTATTTCTGTTATAATCTAATTGTTCGAACACAAATTGACCCAGAATGCCCGATTGCAATAAATAAAGGGTATGTTCTTTGCTCGCTTCCAACTCAAGCGGAATAAAAATATCCGGAACAATTCCGCCACCACCGTAAACAATTTTACCTTTTGGGGTTTTGAATTTTGGCGTTTTAGGAGTTTTTATGCTGTCTTTATGATACAATTCGCCGCTTTTAAAACGCAATTCGGATTCTTTTAAATAATCTTCAGTGCCTTTTGTATAGGGTTTTTGTATTGAACGTCCAGTGGGTGTGTAATATCTGGCAACGGTTAATCGTACTGCTGAGCCATCAGAAAAATCCATTTCGCGTTGCACTAATCCTTTGCCAAAAGAACGTCGTCCAACAACGGTTCCTCTATCATTATCCTGAATGGCTCCCGCCAAAATTTCACTTGCCGAGGCACTGTTTTCATTTATTAATATAAATAGTTTTCCGGTTTCAAAACTTCCAGCTTTAGTAGCAAATGTTTTATCAGTAATTCCATTTTTGTCTTTTGTAAACACAATTAGTTGCTTGTCTTTCAATAATTCGTCAGCAATGGCAATGGCTGGATCCATATATCCACCACCGTTATCCCGAAGATCAATTACAAGTGATTTAGCGCCTTCTTGCTTCAATTTGTCCAATCCTGTTTTGAACTCGTCATAAGTGGTTTCGGCAAAACGATTTATTTTTATGTACCCCATTGTTGGATTCAAAAGCAGAGCGGCATCAACACTTTTTATAGGAACAACACCTCGTTTAATTTTAATTTTAATTTTTTTGTTTTCAGATTTTCTATATACTGTAACAACAATTTCTGAACCTTCTTTCCCTTTTAACTTAGCAAATAGGCTGTCATTTGGTAATTTTCGTCCAAAT
>CALPPA020000154.1 GCA_943325355.2 Klebsiella pneumoniae
CCATCTTCAGATGTATTCACACTTGAGGTTCAATCTTCAGGAAAAGGAAAAGCGACAACTGAAGTACAGGTTTATGATATGATAGGACGATTAATCGAACAACGTCAAGTAGAATCTAATTCAGTTGAATTAGGAGATGCTTATCCAACGGGTGTTTACAATGTTATTGTAACGCAAGATGCAAACATCAAAACATTTAGAGTAATTAAACAATAATCGTATCCGAGATACCTATTTATAAGTAAGAAAAGCTGTCCGAAAGGACAGCTTTTCTTTTTTAAATAGTAGTAATCTGTTTACGGCAAAATCTCATAGAATAATCTTCAAGAGGAAGAACTTTTTTATGTTTATGCTTTATGTATTTTTATCTGCTTCTCTATATCAATTATTTAGCATTAGATACAATGTTATTACCAAGGTATTAGTTACCGCTGGGTTGCTTGTTATAAAACGTGGCTATCTTTTTGAGCTAGGTGTTATTTTCCATTTTCAGTCCTTACAAGTAAACGTGACAGCCTAAAAACAAAAAATCCCTCCCACAAGTGGAAAGGATTTTGGTGGTCGGGGTGGCAGGATTCGAACCTGCGGCCTCCTGCTCCCAAAGCAGGCGCGATAACCGAGCTACGCTACACCCCGAAAGCGAGTGCAAATATAAGATTATTTTCTGCCTATCCAAAACTATTTATGAAATAAGAATAAATTTTGTTTAACCATAAAACGGTTTCAAAAAGCATATTTTTAACAACTTGATTGAGGCAAGATAGTAACTATTTCGTTTGTTATAATCGGCTAAAAATATAGCCAACACAATATCAGTAGTGATGCTTATTTGTTAATCTTCGCTTGAAATATACTTCCTTACATAGAATTCCTTATTATCAAAGAACATTTATTTTCTATTTGTTCTTTCTTTCCTTCTAGAATCATTTGGGCCATAATTTTTCCCATTGCCCTAAAATCAGTTGATATCGTAGTTATTCCGTTTTCTACTACTTTTTTTAATGGGGTTTCATTGTAGGAAATAATTCCAAAATCTGTACCTAGTTTCAGATTTTGAAGTTTTGATTTCTCGATGACACTTACTAAATCTCTATCGTTTGGGATTATGTAAATTTCGCCTGTTTTGATTTCTCTATTTGTGAAATCGGCAATCACTTCATATTCTAAAATAAAATCAAGGCAAAATTTCTCGAATCCTTCTCTCATTCCTATGGGTTCTCTATATCCAGGAAAGATTAAAATCATTTTTTGATATTTGATTATTTTATTTTTTCCTTTCAATAAAGCATCATAAATATCTTTTTTGTGATTTTGATAAACAGCGGGATAGGTAGTAAGTTCTGAATTTGTTTGATCCAATATATAGACTTCATCAACTGGTAGGGTTTTTATAGTTGCTGTAGCTCCAATTAAATTCGTGGGCATTATTATATATTTAGTATAATTGCCATTACTGTCGTTTATTAGTTTTTGAAAAACTTTTAGGTTAAAATGATGAAAGAAAATATCTATTTCAACGTCTTTTCCAATGTTTTCTAAAATAGAATTGTATAGGTCTTCCTTAAAAATATTAAGCTCCTCAAAAAGTATAAATATTCGTTGTTTTATGCTGACTTCCGTGCTTTTTATGTAATAGCCTTTCCCTAGAATAGCATAGATTATTCCTCTTTTTTTTAGCTCGTCATACGCTTGTAAAACAGTGTCTCTGGATAAAGAAAATTCGAGACAAACCTTGTTGATTGAAGGTAGCCTTTCATCCTTTTTTAAATGACCTCTCTCTATTGTTTTTTCAATTGAGAGAATAATTTGTTTGTATTTAGGAACGCCGACATTATTTTGGATTGATATAATTTTCATAAATGAACGAATTTTTCTGCAAGATACAAAAAACCGGTAGGTACTGGTATGATAGCTATAATAATTTTTATATTTTTGATTTTTAATTATTGACAAAAAGAGCCAATAATAAAAACATATATCATATTTTAAAACTAATTTTCTGATGAAATCATTTGGATTACTGTTAAATGGGGTTGCTATTGATTCATATGAGTTGAATAATGAAAACGGAATGCAATTAACGGTTATCAATTTCGGCGCCACTATTACATCATTAAAAATACCAACCAAAAACGGGAAAATTGTGGATGTTGTTTTAGGGTTTGACAACTTAGAAGCTTATGTAAAATCATTTGATTTGGAAAGCGCTCCTTATTTGGGCGCAACAGTAGGAAGATTTGCCGGTAGAATCAATAATGGGGCTTTTTGTTTGAATGGGAAAACTATTAATTTGAACAATAACAATGCTAATCATTCCCTTCATGGCGGAAAAATTGGCTTCAGCCAAAAAATTTGGAAAGTAAAAGATGTAAACAACGGTAAAAATCCTTCGATAACTTTGAGTTATTTCAGTCCTGATGGCGAAGAAAATTATCCTGGAGATTTATCAGTAGAACTAACTTATACTTTATCTGAGGAAAATGAACTGATTATTGAATACAAAGCAACAACAACCCAAGATACTATTATTAACCTAACCCATCACAGTTACTTTAACCTAGACGGTCATGATGCAACTGTTTTAGAACAGGAATTAACCATTGATTCCTATGAAATATTAGAGGCTAACGATCAAAATATTCCAACTGGCAGATTGTTGAATCTTGAAAACAAGGCTTTTGATTTTAGACAAGCTAAAAAATGCCCTAAAACCATAGATACTAGTTTTGTTTTGAATGAAAGTGAGACCGAGAATGCGTCGCTTTTCAGTCCTAAAAATAATTTGAAAATGTCAGTTTATACGAATCAACCAGCAGTACATATTTATGTGGGCGGTAATTGTTTTAATACAATAAAAGGTAAAGAAAATGCCAATTATCATTCGTTGAGTGGTATTTGCTTTGAAACTCAAAATTTTCCTGATGCACCCAATCACCAGCATTTTCCGACTTCAGTTATGAAAAAATATGACAAGTATTTTCATAAAACCATTTATAAATTTCAATCATTCTAAAAATATTAATTAATGAACGATTTATTAATTATAAAAACAACCGCTTTTTTTACAGAAACTTTTGGCATTGCACCAGAAAAAATAGTGCTTTCTCCGGGAAGAATCAACATTATTGGGGAGCATATCGATTATAATGATGGTTTTGTTTTGCCTGCTGCCATTGACAAAATTATTTGTTTTGCTTTTGCGAGAAATAATTCAAAGCGTTCAAAAATTTATGCAATAGATTTAAACGAGGAATTCGAGGTTGACTTGACCAAACCCATTGCATTGAGCGATGTAGTTTGGACGAATTATATTTTAGGCGTTATCAAACAATTACAAGACAAAGGCTTTTCGTTCGATGGTTTCAATTGTGTTTTTAGCAGTGATATTCCTGTTGGTTCGGGATTGTCTTCCTCGGCAGCTCTTGAATGTGGGACAATTTTTGGAATAAAAGAATTATTTAATCTGTCAATTCCAAAAGTCGAAATCGCATTAATGGGTCAAAAAGCGGAACATTGGGTTGGAATCAATTGCGGCATTATGGACCAGTTTTCAAGTGTTATGGGGCAGGAAAACAAAGTAATAAAAATAGATTGCAGAACTTTGGATTATGAATATCATGATGCCAATTTCAACGATTATTCCCTGATTTTATTCGATAGTAACGTGAAACATTCTTTAATGACCTCTGCCTATAATGAAAGAAGACAACAATGTGAAGAAGGAATCGCCATTATAAAAAATAATTTTCCGGAAATCAGCAGTTTTAGAGATTGCACAGAAAATCAAGTGCTCAATTTGAAAGACAAGATGAGCGAAAATGTTTTCAAGAGAAGTCTTTTTGCAGTAAAAGAAATTAAACGTGTGAGTCTTGCATGTGAAGCATTGGACCAAGGAGACATTCAAACTTTGGGAAAACTAATGTTCGAAACGCATCAAGGATTATCAGTTGATTATGAAGTGAGTTGCGCTGAATTAGATATGATAGTTGATACTTTAAAGCAAGAAGAAGCAGTTATAGGTTCGCGAATGATGGGGGGTGGATTTGGAGGTTGCACCATCAATTTGATAAAAAAAGGAGAAGAAGAAGGGATTAAATCAAAACTGGCTAAAAAGTATATGGAAGCTTTTGGAATAGAATTAAAAATTTATGATGTTAAAATATCAAACGGAACATCACTATATATAGAAAATTAGAATGAAAAAATTTGATATACACGAAGATCCACACAGACGCTTTAATCCGTTAATCAACGAATGGGTATTGGTATCTCCCCACAGAGCAACAAGACCTTGGCAAGGACAAAACGAAAAAATCCATACCGATACACTTCCAGAATACGACCCTACTTGTTATTTATGTCCAGGGAATGTTCGTGCCAATGGAGAAAATAATCCAAAGTATGATTCCAGTTTTGTTTTTGAAAATGATTTTGCAGCTGTAAAACAAGAGCCTATCTTGTTTGAAGAAGAAACTAAACCTAGTTTTTTTAAGGCAAAACCAGAACGTGGAATTGCCAAAGTGGTTTGTTTCTCTCCGAGACATGATTTGACTTTACCTGAAATGGATTTGCCATCAATCGAGAACATTATCAGGACTTGGCAAAAAGAATATACTGAATTGGGAAGTGTTGACTATATCAACCACGTACAGATTTTTGAAAACAAAGGAAGCGTAATGGGTTGCAGCAATCCACATCCGCACGGGCAAATATGGGCACAATCTTCCTTGCCAACCCAAGTAGAGAAAACGCAAAATAGTTTGAAGGCCTATTACGATAAAAATAAAAGCAATCTTTTGATTGATTATTTGAATGAAGAATTAATACTCAAAGAGCGCATTGTAGTTGAGAATAATTACTTTGTGGCACTAGTCCCTTTTTGGGCAATATGGCCATTTGAAACGATGATTATCGCCAAACGTTATGTCACAAATATTGCCGCATTTACTGCAGAAGAAGTTGCAGCTTATGCCAGTATATTAAAGCAATTAACAATAAAATACGATAATCTTTTTGAAACATCTTTTCCGTATTCTTCAGGGATTCATCAAGCACCAACAGATGGAGAATTTCATCCAGAATGGCAGTTTCATATGCATTTTTATCCGCCATTATTGCGTTCGGCTTCCGTAAAGAAATTTATGGTGGGATACGAAATGATGGGAGAAGCTCAAAGAGATATTACGCCAGAGAAAAGTGCAGCAGTATTGAAAGGATTATCGGACTTGCATTATAAAA
>CALPPA020000155.1 GCA_943325355.2 Klebsiella pneumoniae
ATCCCTCTAATGTAAATTCTATTTATAGCAAACCGCTGCCTAGCGAAATGATTCCACATGTTTTGCCCGCAAGCGCATCAGGGAAATACTATTGCCCAATGTTTTGCGAAGGCGATAAAGTCTACGACTCCCAAGTGGGTTGTCCGGTTTGTGGAATGGATTTAGTCAAAGCACCCGATTTGAATGCCATTAAAGTACAATATACTTGCCCGATGCATCCCGAAATCATTCAGAATACACCCGGAAATTGTTCCATTTGCGGAATGGATTTGGTACCAATGAAACCCATAGAAGATGAAGAAAACAAGCCTTATAACGACTTGTTACACAAAATGAAAATTGCTCTGGTGTTTACCATTCCTGTTTTTATTATTTCGATGATGGAAATGCTACACAACAATCCGTTGTTGCGAATTATGGAAACCCAAAAGTGGAATTGGATTCAATTTATCCTTTCACTTCCAGTGGTTTTTTACGCAGGTTGGATGTTTTTTGTAAGAGCTTGGAAATCCATCCTGACTTGGAATCTCAATATGTTTACGTTGATAGGCATTGGAACCGGAATTGCATTTTTATTCAGTCTTGCAGGATTATTGTTCCCCGAATATTTCCCGGAAGAATTTAAACATCACGGCAGCGTTTCACTTTATTTTGAAGCTTCGGTGGTAATATTGACTTTGGTCTTGTTGGGACAATTAATGGAAGCCAAAGCGCACGGACAAACGAATAAAGCTATTAAAGAATTGTTGAAACTCGCTCCAACGGAAGCAACTTTAGTTTTCGAAGGAAGCGACAAAATAATCTCCATTCACGACATCAAAAAAGGCGATTTATTACGTGTAAAACCTGGAGAAAAAATTCCAGTTGACGGAAAAATTACCGATGGCGAAAGTACCATAGACGAATCGATGATTTCGGGAGAACCTATTCCTGTTGACAAAAATGTTGGTGATACTGTTATTGCGGGAACCATCAACGGCAATAAATCTTTTGTTATGGTTGCCGAAAAAGTAGGGGCGGAAACGCTGCTTTCGCAAATTGTGCAAATGGTCAATGATGCCAGTCGGTCGAGAGCACCCATCCAAAAATTAGCCGACAGTATTGCCAAATATTTTGTACCAACTGTGGTTATTATTTCAATTATAACTTTTATTGTTTGGGCGAATTTCGGACCAGAACCTGCTATGGTTTATGGTTTTATCAATGCAATTGCAGTTTTGATTATTGCTTGTCCGTGCGCTTTGGGATTGGCAACGCCAATGTCGGTTATGGTTGGAGTAGGCAAGGGAGCACAATCGGGAGTTTTGATAAAGAATGCCGAGGCTTTGGAAAATATGAACAAAGTAAATGTCCTAATAACCGATAAAACAGGAACGATTACGGAAGGAAAACCATCGGTCGAAAAAGTATTTTCTGTGAATGATGAAGGGGCGAATTTGTTGCAAAAAATCGCTTCCCTGAATCAATACAGTGAACATCCATTGGCGCAAGCCGTAGTGAATTATGCCAAATCCACAACTATTTCTTTAATAGAAGTAAAGGATTTCGAAGCCATTTCCGGCAAAGGCGTCATTGGAACGGTTGCCCATAAAAAAGTTGCTTTAGGAAACAAAAAACTGATGGAGCAAGTAAATTCAACTGTTTCTGATGATTTGGAAACTAAAATTATAGCCGAACAAAAACTCGGGAAAACGGTTTCCTATATCTCCGTTGATGGAGTTGTCGCAGGTTTTGTGTCGATTTCCGATAAAATTAAACCGACGAGTGTTGCCGCCATAAAGGATTTAATGCGTCAAGGAATCGAAGTAATTATGATTACCGGCGACAATGAAAACACAGCCAAAGCGGTCGCCGACGAATTGCATTTGACTCGTTTTATGGCTAATTGTTTACCCGAAGATAAACTCAAGGAAATTAAACGCTTACAAGCTCAAGGAAAAATTGTTGCGATGGCAGGCGACGGAATCAACGATGCTCCTGCTTTGGCGCAAGCCGACATCGGAATCGCGATGGGAACAGGCACGGATGTAGCGATTGAAAGTGCCAAAATCACTTTGGTAAAAGGCGATTTGCAGGGAATCGTAAAAGCCAAAAATCTAAGTCATGCCGTAATGCGAAACATCAAACAGAATTTGTTTTTTGCTTTTATTTATAATGTTTTGGGAATTTCAGTTGCGGCAGGAGTTCTTTATCCTGTTTTTGGGATATTGTTATCACCAATGATTGCGGCTGCTGCGATGAGTTTTAGCTCCGTTTCCGTCATAATGAATTCATTAAGATTGAGGAGTTTTAAATTGTAAAACCGTCATAAATAGTTTAACTTCAAAATTGTATTTATAGATTGAGCACAGATTAAAAGCGAATACACTATATAAAAAGGAGGTTTTTAAATTTGCAAACTTAGTTTGCCTATATTTGTAATGAAAAGCACCTGTTAAAAGGAGTGGTTAATAAAGTACTACTTAAACCTAATCCAAAAAAAACTGGTGAAATGAAATCAAATTCTTCCATAAAAAACACTGCTCTACTTACTAAACTTTCCAATGATCAGATAGATACTTCTTTGTCATCACAAAAAAGTAATGCTGCTAAAAAAACTAATCCATTTACTGTGGTTGCTATTGGCGCATCGGCTGGCGGACTGGAGGCTATCACCGAATTGTTGAAAAATCTATCGCCAACTACTGGTATGGCATTTATTTATGTACAGCATTTAAGTCCTGATCATAAAAGTATGCTTTCGTCCATCTTGTCAAAAACAACGCAAATGCAAGTTCAGGACATTGATGATATGAAAAAAATGATTCCTAATAATGTCTATGTCATCCCGTACAATAAAGGAATTGAAGTTACCGATGGGCATATCAAATTAATTCCTCGTACAAAAGGTGGTCCTGCAATTTCAATAGACATCCTCTTTTCTTCTTTGGCCGAGACTCACAAAGAAAATGTTATTGGAGTTATTTTATCTGGTAGCGCTCACGATGGAACTATTGGCTTGCGAGACATAAAATTGGCAGGTGGAATCACTTTTGCACAAGATGATTCGGCGAGATTTACTAGTATGCCAGATTCTGCTATTGCCGATGGTATGGTCGATTATGTGATGTCCCCTGCCGAAATTGGAATCGAACTAACAAGAATGAACAAAAACCCTTTGAAAATCAGAGGAACAAATAAAAAAACTACCACAGTTGACTTTGGGACTAATAATCCAGATTTAAAAAATATTGTACAGTATTTGCATAGTAAAAAAAATGTTGATTTTAGTCATTATAAAATGAATACTATCAATAGGAGAATACAAAGAAGAATGGGCATTAATAAATTGAATACACTAAAACAATATAGTGAATTGTTGGTGTCAGATGTTGCTGAATCAGATTTTTTGTATCAAGATTTGTTAATAAATGTAACTGATTTTTTTAGAGATACCGATGCTTTTTTACTGTTGAAAAGCACTATTTTACCTCAATTATTAAAAACAAAGGAAGCAGGAGAAACACTAAGATTATGGGTTGCAGCCTGTGCTACTGGTGAAGAAGTATATTCCATTGCCATGCTTTTATTTGAAATAAGGGAAGAAACCAAATTAGATGTTCCTTTTCAGATTTTTGCATCAGACTTAAGTATAGGAGCCATTACCAGTGCCCGTATTGGCGAATATACTGCTGCACAAGTGGCAAAAGTGAGTCCTGAAAGGTTAGAACGTTTTTTTACAAAATCTAAAAACAAATATCGCATTACAAAATCGCTACGCGATAGCTGTATTTTTGCCCATCATAATATTTTAAGTGACCCTCCTTTTTCTAGAATGGATTTTATCAGTTGTAGAAATATGCTCATTTATCTGGATCTTACGGCGCAAAATAAAGCAATAGCAACTTTTCATTATGCGCTAAACGATGGTGGTTGTTTAATGCTTGGAAAATCTGAAACCATTGGAACATCAGTTCAGTTTTTTATAACAATTGATAAAAAATTTAAGTTTTATTCTCGGAAAAAAAACACAACACTTCGCTCTTTTTCTAATCTAAGTTCACGAAATACTCCAATAACGATGCTTAATAAAAATACTAGCTCAAACGAACCCTTCAAAAAAACACAACTTTCTACTGCCGGAAATCTTGGTAATGCTTTTGATGCTGTTCTATTGGAACACCACGTTCCAGCAAGTGTTATCATTAATTACGATTTAGAGATTCTTCAATTTAGAGGTTCCA
Source organism: Klebsiella pneumoniae (assembly GCA_943325355.2). Classification (GTDB taxonomy): domain Bacteria; phylum Bacteroidota; class Bacteroidia; order Flavobacteriales; family Flavobacteriaceae; genus Flavobacterium. The sequence goes on from CALPPA020000155.1 coordinate 4,224, forward strand.
CCGCATTATATCTGCAACATTCGCCAGGAAAAGCCAGTTTCAATATTTTGAAAATGGTGCATCTCGAAATGACTTTTGAGTTGCGTATTGCCATTCATCAAGCCATTAAAACCCAAAAGCCAGTTCTAAAAATGGGTATAGAACTGAATAGGGACCTAAAGGACAATACCATTCAAATCGTAAATATCGAAGTCATACCACTTATTTTAGATGGCGAAGAACCACTGCTAATAGTTGTTTTTACCGGGCAACAACAAATTGAACAAGAAGTTGATCCTAAAAAAGCACAACAAAAAAATTCACTTGCCAAAGACCGACGCATCAAAAAACTGGAAGAAGAATTAACATCCGCGCGAGCTGATATGGGCTCGATAACTAACGATCAAGAATTGGCAAACGAGGAATTGCAGAGTGCCAATGAAGAAATTGTTTCAAGCAATGAAGAATTACAAAGTTTAAATGAAGAACTAGAAACCTCAAAGGAAGAAATTGAATCGACTAATGAAGAATTGAACACGAATATTCAAGAATTGCACACCCGTATTCAACAAGTAGAAGAATTAAATAATTTTAATGAAGCCCTTCTTTCAACGGTACACGAACCGGTTTTGGTTTTGGACCAGGACATTAAAATTAAATCGGCCAACAAATCTTTTTATAAAACATTTCAAGTAACTGAAGCCGAAATCATCGGGAAATCTTTATACAAATTAGGAAATAGTCAATGGAATATTCCAAAACTTCGAGAATTATTAGAAGAAATTGTTCCAAAAAACAATAGCTTTTATGATTATGAAGTAGAACATGTTTTTCCTACAATAGGTCGTAAAGTTATGGTGCTTAACGCTCATAGAATACTACAACAAAGTGTCAATGAAGAACTTATTGTGTTGACAATCGTAGATAATACAGAAATAAGAAGATTATCTACTGAACTACAAATAAGAGAGAAGAAAGCACTAGAAGAAGAATTAGAAATTGAGAAAAAAGCTTTCAAATTGATCGAA
>CALPPA020000156.1 GCA_943325355.2 Klebsiella pneumoniae
GTTGTCTTTTTTCTATTCTTTCAGCAAGACTCAAATTCGATTTTGCTGTTGCATATTCTTCAATGCTGAATTCATAATCACTTTTAGCCGCAGCATATTGTAATTTTATTTTTTGTTCTGTTTCAGACAATTGAGTGTTGGCTTGATCTAAAGCTATTTTTGCTTGTTGTGTTCTAGAGCTTCTGGCCAAACTGCTAAAGATTGGGACGTTCAGGCTTACGCCAACATTCGAATAATTGAACCAATTTTGGTTTTGTGTAAAAAACTGAAATTCATCTTTAAAAGCGTTATAACCAAAATTAACGTTAGCAGCTAATGATGGCAAGGCCTTACTTTTTTGAAGTTTCAATTCTAATTCTCTTTGCTCCTGAAAATTCAAAGCCATTTGATAATTGACATTATCATTAATTGTAAATTCACTTTTTGAGAAAGCCAAATCAAGATTAGCAGCAGTCAAGTTATCTAATTTATCAGTGAGTTTTACATCGTCATTAATGTCAATTCCTAATGTGATTTTTAGCATTTTATAAGCCACATCTACCAATCTTTTGTTGTAGTTTAAAGTGCTATTTATTGAGGTAAGTGTGATTTGTAATTGCTCAACACTTTCTTCTTCTATCAAGCCGTTTTTAAAAGTTGCTTTAGTGTCAGAAAGCGTTTTTTCTAAAGTGGCCTTGTTTTTTTCGAGAATAGCGATACTTTCTTCGGCTAATAAAACATTTCCGTAGGCGTTGATTACCGCTTCTTTAATTTCGACATCTGTTTTTTGCTTGGCATTTTCGTAAAACTTCAAATAGGTTTTCGAAGCTTGTAACGCAACGATATAAGAACCATCAAAAATCAATTGACTTAATGTGGAACGTAAAAGCATATTGTGTTTCGTCCCAAAAGCAACTTCGGCATAAGTTCCAGGCTCTCCGCCAAAAAATTCGGCTGGAACAACTGATTTTTGCAATACGAAATTATTCGTGTAATCTAATCCAGCACTGATTTGGGGCAAACCCGCTGCGGTGGTTTCCCATTTTTTTTCTTTAGATGCTTCGATGTCACGTCCTGCATTTATAACCGAATAATTATTGGTCAATGCGTGACCTATGGCTTGCTCCAAACTAAAATTGAAATTTTTTTGCTGTTCTTGGGATTTTGCAGTTAATGCAAATACAAATAAGGGGATTAAAAATAGTTTCTTCATTAGGTAGTATAATTTTGTAATTGTTTTTCGAGTTCAATAATTCCTGCTGGTGTTGCCATTGCTCTGGTATGGTATTCTAATGCTTGCAATTCTTTTTCGTTTGATTCTTTTCCAGAACTAACGTTGCCATTAATACTAAAAATCAGAGTGTAATAGAAACCTACATAAGTGTCGATCGCTACACCTATTCGGTATAATCCTTGTTGAATTCCTTTTTCTATATTTTGTTTAAAAACGGCATTGCATTCATTTATTTCTCTAGACATTACTGTATTGTAAATTTCCGGATAATGTTTTTTTAATTGATAAGCAGGAGATGTGTCTGTTGCCTTAAACATTTCTTTGAACATTTTTCTAATCTCAAAATTCTCTTCAATTGCGTTGTGCTTTTTTTCTACAATTGTGTCAATACTTTGATGAATTGCTTTATGAACTATTTCAGTAGTTTCTTCAATAAGAAGTTCTTTGTTGCAGAAATATTTATAAATAGTTTTTTTAGAGATACACATCTCTCCGGCAATATCATCCATTGTGACGCTCTTGAAACCTAGTTTCATAAACAAATCGGTGGCTTTTTCTATAATTTTTTCTTTCATTATTTTTGCTGAACTACACTCAGACTCTGTACTATTTTTAAATTCAAATGTAAGTTGGAAACTTTTAATGCTGAATGAGTTTCCAAAAAGATGACCTTAATTTAACGGTTATAAAATGTTTTATTAATCGGTTAAATCGAAAATTCTAAATTGGCTACCAATTTTAGATTTTTCCCAAAACCAAATTGCTCTTTCGAAGAATTGAAGTTCTTGTCCAATCCAAAATCGTTTCGGTTAATCTCTCCTTTTATTTCAAAAGCCACTTTTTTTGCCCCGTTGTAGTTGTTTATTCCAATGAATTCCGCATCGAGCTCCACCATTTTCGTAACGTCTTTTATCGTTAGATAACCTTTAAAAAAGTTGAGATTGTTTTTAATCTTTTGAAAAGAGGTTGATTTAAAACGTATCAGTGGTTTTTTGTTCGAATTGCTTTTGTTATTTATTTGCAATTGGGAATCTCTTTTTTGAGAAGGATTTGTAGTATTGTCTAAATAAAATTCTACAGATGCATCTTCAATTCCATCTTCGGCAACAGATACAAAACCATTAAAATGATTTGTTTCGCCACCTAAATACGTTATAGTAGCATCTTTCATTTTTATTAAAACATCAGATTGATTAGAGTCAATTGTCCACTTTGTTGTCATAGTCGGTGTTATTTAAATACAAAAACGAAATCCTTGGTAAGGATTTCTGGTGCAAATATAATTAGGAAACTTTAAATACCAAAATAGTTTCCAAAGTATTTTAAAAAAAAATATTTCCCTTTTAAAGTCTCCCGTTTTTTAAGTTACTTTGTACACAATAAAACTGAATATTAAAACCAAAAAGTAATGCTTCCCATCAACGAATATCAAGAGCAATTTATAGGCTATTTAGAAAGCCAAAACATTGAAAAGGAACCGAAAAATCTATACCAACCCATAGATTATATCTTGCAATTAGGAGGCAAAAGATTGCGTCCTGTTTTGACTTTGTTGACTACCGATATTTTTAATTCAGATTATAAATTGGCTTTACCAGCAGCAATGGCTGTTGAAGTTTTTCATAATTTTTCGCTGGTACACGATGATATTATGGATGATGCGCCTTTGCGAAGAGGCAATAGTACTGTTCACGAAAAATGGAACATCAACACGGGAATTCTTTCAGGTGATGCGATGTTGATTTTGGCTTACCAACATTTTGAACAATACGAACCAGCTGTTTTCAAGGATTTGGCTAAATTATTCAGTAAAACTGCTCTCGAAGTTTGCGAAGGGCAGCAATATGATGTCGATTTTGAAACCCGAACCGATGTTACTATTCCAGAATACTTAAAAATGATTGAGTATAAAACAGCCGTTCTCGTTGCTGCTGCAATGAAAATGGGAGCGATTATAGCCGAAACATCAGAAGAAAACGCAAATTTGATTTATGATTTTGGCCGTAATTTAGGAGTAGCATTCCAGTTGCAAGATGATTATTTAGATGCTTTTGGCAACCCAGAAACCTTTGGCAAACAAGTAGGAGGGGATATCATCGAAAACAAAAAAACCTATTTGTACCTTAAAGCTATTGAGTTTTCTAAACCAGAAGAAAAAGAACAATTGCTTCATTATTTTTCCATTCAGCCAAAAGATAATTTAGATAAAATTAATGCTGTTAAAGAAATTTTTAATGCGACAGGAGCATCCGTAGCTACTCAAAAATCAATTCAGGATTATACGCTGAAAGCTTTTGAAACTTTAGATAGAATCAATATTTCCCAAGATAAAAAAGCTGTCTTGAAAGCTTTTGGCGAAAATTTGATGGAAAGAAAGATGTGATAATTTAGATTTATTTTAATTTATGAACGCTATTTTAAACCAAATTTTCTTTAACGATAAAGCGAACAATGTCAAAATGCAATTGTATTTTGCCATTTACTTTACTCTTTTTACTATTCTGGCTCTAGGAATAGATAGTGTTTATTTTGCAGCTAATTATTTTGACGGAAGACAAATTGTAAATCTTTTAGCAGTAGTTTATTTTTCATTTTTCTTTCTGGTTTCCGGTTCATATCTAAGGAAATTGATGTTTACAATGGTTTTTCTATCCTATATTGGGGAATTAATTTTTTGCACCTTGCTAGGAATGTATGATTATAGAACAGTTGTAATTCCGGTTTATGTTCCTTTTGGTCACGCCATTGTTTATGCTTCGGGATATGTTTTTGCTCACACTGAATGGGCGGTGAGGAATGACAAACCTCTCAAAAAACAGTTTGCTATTGGATTTATCTTATTATTTCTTTCCGTTGGAATTTTTCTGAATGACGTGTTTTCTTTAATTTTTGGAGTTTTCTTCTTTTTACTTCTGAAAAGAAAAAAATGGCAAAACTTGTATTATTTCATCGCTCTTTGTGTTATATTCATTGAATTGGTTGGTACTTATTTTCAATGTTGGAAATGGGTTCCAAAAACTTTTGGATTAATTCCAGCTGTAAATCCGCCAATGGGAGCCGTTTTTTTCTATGCTGGAGGAGATGTACTTTTGGTAAAAATTGTGGATTTCTGGAAATTAAAAACAGAAAATGTCCCACTGAAAATAATAGAAAAAGTAAAATAGTAAATCGTATGTATATTGCTCCATTAAACACTAATTTATTACTCGAAGAAGCTGAAAAGGAAGCTTTATACTTAAAATTAATTGAGCAAATCAATAAGGATTTTAATTTAGCCAATGAAGGAATAGATTTTCCAATGAGCATTTCGCCCAAGGAATTAAAAATCCAATTGCACGAGAAAATCTTCCGTTTGATTCAATATAAATTTGCCGAATACCTCAATTTACTTTACATCATTGACGTATCTGAAGATCAGATAAAAAAACTAGATGGATCAGATTTAGTGATTCTTTCCGAAGAAGTTGCCTTTTTAATTTTGAAGAGAGAATGGCAAAAAGTGTGGTTCAGGAATAAATATTGATACTGCCAATAGGAATCGTATAGTTTTTGTATAGTTATATATAATCACTAATTTATAATAGATGTCAGTAATAAAAGCTACTTTCGCTTATTAAATTAAGTGTATTAAAATGAAGAAATTAGTCTTTGGTTCCATTTCTATATTAATGTCACTCCTTGCGAGTGGTCAAGCCATTCAGGATAATTTTGAAGGAACTGGGAATATTACGACTTGGTTTGGTGATGACTGTGACTTAGAACAGCCTTTTGCAAATCCTTTTCAAACAGGGATTAACCAGACTAGTAAAGTTTTAAAATACAATGACATCGGAGGCCAATATGCAAATGTTCGGTTTGATGCGACTTCAAATTTTAATTTATCGGCAAATTATACCTTTACATTAAAAATATATGTTCCTGCAAGTGGACTAACTGGAAGCCAACCGCTTCAAATTTCTTTAAAATTACAAAATGGCAATTTAGGAGCTCCTTGGTCTACA
>CALPPA020000157.1 GCA_943325355.2 Klebsiella pneumoniae
GATTGTGGATTGAGAAAGCATAATTACTAAAAAAATCATAAATTTTTTAAGGAGTTGAAAGAAATCAACTCCTTTTTCATTAATATTATTATTTAAATTACAATTTTTACTAATTTGCGTCAAATTAACACAAACAAAAAATGTCTACAATCACACGATTATTTGATTTTCCGTATTACCAATTAGAGCATTACAACATTCCGGATGCATTGGTAACCAAGTATAATGGGGTTTGGGTAAAAACTTCAACTGAAGAATACATTGCCAAAGCCAATGCTATTTCAAGAGCATTATTGCGAATGGGAGTCAATAAAAATGATAAAATTGCTATTATTTCAAGTAATAATAGAACCGAGTGGCATATAATGGATATTGGAATTCTTCAAACTGGTGCCCAAAATGTTCCAATATATCCTACTATTTCTGAAAATGATTATGAATATATTTTAAATCATTCTGAGGCCAAATTTTGTATTGTTTCTGATAATGAGGTTTTGGCTAAACTTAATGTTATAAAACACAATGTTCCCAACCTGAAAGAAATATACTCTTTTAATGAAATAAATGGTTGCAAAAACTGGAATGAATTGCTTGTTTTAGGCAATGACCCCTCTAACCAAGAGGAAGTTGAAAATAGAAAAAGCAATGTAAAACCCCAAGAGTTAGCTACTATAATTTACACATCTGGAACTACTGGACAACCAAAAGGGGTTATGCTTTCTCACAACAATATCGTTTCTAATGTTTTAGATTCTGCTGATAGAATTCCTTTTGCAGCTGGAAAAAGTCGTGCTTTAAGTTTTTTACCCATCTGCCACATTTATGAACGAATGGTTACCTATATATACCAATTTATGGGTTGCTCTATTTATTTTGGCGAATCTCTAGAAAAAATTTCAGAGAATATAAAAGAAGTGCAGCCAACCGTAATGACTGGTGTTCCTCGATTAATTGAAAAAGTGTATGATAAAATAATTGCAAAAGGTGCAGAACTTAAAGGAATTAAGAAAAAACTATTCTTTTGGGCTGTTGAAATAGGTTTGCAATATGAACCAAATGGAGGTAACGGATTTGTGTATAATTTACAACTAAAGTTAGCTAGAAAATTAATTTTCAGCAAATGGAAAGCAGGGCTTGGTGGAAGATTAAACTTGATTGTAAACGGAAGTGCTGCTTTGCAACCCCGATTGGCTCGGATATTTGCTGCTGCAGAGATTCCTGTTATGGAAGGCTATGGTTTAACTGAAACTTCACCAGTGATTTCAGTAAATGATCAAAGAAATAACGGATTCAAAATTGGAACTGCTGGTCGAATTATAAAAAATGTCGAAATTAAAATTGCTGCTGATGGTGAAATTCTATGCAAAGGACCTAATGTTATGTTGGGCTACTATAAGGACGAAAAACTGACAAATGAAGCTATAATTGATGGCTATTTTCATACTGGCGACATTGGAGAAGTGGACAGTGATAATTTTCTTAAAATTACGGATCGAAAGAAAGAAATGTTTAAAACATCTGGTGGTAAATATATTTCGCCTCAATTATTAGAAAATGCTATGAAACAATCCCGTTTTATAGAACAAATTATGGTTATTGGTGATGGCCAAAAAATGCCAGCTGCTTTCATTCAACCCAACTTTGAATTTATAAAAGAATGGGAAAGACTTCACGGAATAACGGTTGGCAAAACCAATATAGAAATTATTTCAAATCCTAAAGTGATCGATCGTATTCAAGACGAAGTGGATATATTAAATGAAAAATTTGGGAACTGGGAAAAAATCAAGCGTTTCGAATTAACTCCAGATGTCTGGTCCATAGATGGAGGTCACCTTACTCCGACTATGAAACTAAAACGTAAAATTGTAATGGAAAAATACATTGATTTATTCCATAAAATTTATGGTTAAATGTCAATGATAAATTACCAATAAAAAAAAACATAAAACGTTTAGAGTTAAAAATTAAATATTTAATTATGAAAACCAAAAGGTTAGTTATCTTATTATTGAGTATTATTTTTTTTAACGGTTGCAAAGAAAATCCAGATAATGCAATAAAAGCAAATTATCTTGACTTTTCTAAACGTGACGATCAATTTACAGGAGGAATTAAAATGATTCCCATCTCGACTCCTATTGGTAAGTTCAAGGTTTGGACAAAAACTGTTGGTAACAATCCCAAAATAAAGGTCCTGTTGCTTCACGGTGGACCTGGTGGAACCCACGAGTTTTTCGAAAGTTTTGACGGTTATTTTCCACAAGAAAGTATTGAATATATTTATTATGACCAATTGGGTTCGTATTATAGCGATCAACCCACCGACAAGAGTCTTTGGACCAACGAACGATTTATAGAAGAAGTAGAACAAGTGCGAAAAGCATTGAAATTAAACAATACAAATTTTTATTTGTTAGGACAATCTTGGGGTGGAATTCTAGCAATGGAATATGCTCTCAAATATCAAAAAAACTTAAAAGGTTTAATCATTTCTAATATGATGGCAAGTGCTCCAGCGTATAATAAATATGCCGAAGATGTTCTTGGTCCACAACTTGACCCTAAAGTATTTGCCCAAATCAAAGAATTCGAAAAAAACAAAGAGTACTCCAATCCAAAATATATGGAATTGTTGTTAAACAATTATTACACAGAACATATCCTAAGATTTCCCGTAGCACAATGGCCAGAATCAATAAACAGAGCGTTCAAACATTTGAATCCAAACGTGTATGTTTATATGCAAGGTCCAAGTGAGTTTGGCATCACGGGTGATGCTTCTTTAAAAGATTGGGATATTACTTCTAAATTAAAAACATTGACGGTTCCTACTTTAGCCATTGGTTCAAAATACGATACTATGGATCCCGAACACATGAAATGGATTTCAAAGGAAGTGAAAAACGGCCAGTTTTTATTCTGCCCTAACGGAAGCCATTTGTCTCAATATGATGATCAAGAACATTACTTTCCTGGCATTATTCAATTCCTACGTGATGTAGATAATGGTAATTTCTCGAAATAGACTTAAATAACTACTTTATTAACATTATTAACAATCTAATAGTATAAATAGTTAATAATTTTAACATTTGTTTAGCTTGTGAAATCATATATTTAATACTTTTACCCAATAAACCAATTAAAACCATTAAATTATGAATGCAAAAAATTTTTTAGTTTCAGGGGTTGTGGGAGGTATTGTAAACTTTCTATTAGGATGGCTGTTTTACGGAATTCTTTTTGAAAGTCAATTTCCCGTAAAAGAGGGAGAAGTAATGAATCTGACTATGATTGCTTTAGCCTGTTTAGTCGGAGGATTATTTATTGCATATATTTTTACGAAATGGGCACATATTTCAAATTGGAAAACAGGATTACAAGCCGGAGCGGTAATCGGTTTGTTTCTAGCATTGTATTATGATTTTTATTATAATGCAATAAAAGCTACCGCTGATATTGATTGGCAAACGATGGGATTAGATATTGTTCTTACAATTGTTATGACTGCATTAACTGGAGCTGTTATTGCAATTATTATTGATAAAATGAAATAGAGATTTAATATGTACATTCTAGAACTCCTCAAGAAATTGAGGAGTTTTTTTATGCTAATAAAATAATATTAAAAATAATTTAAATTTATTATGCGTGCATAGTATTTTTTATTACATTTGATAACGTTTTCGTAAAAAAAAGATTCAAATAAATATATGAAAGACAAAACTATAGATTACATACTGCGTGCGACTTGGCAAGCGGTTGCCAGAATGTACAACGATGAAGCTTCAAATTACGGCGCTACAATGGCTACAGGATTTACTCTGCTAAGTATTGACAAAGAAGGAGGAACTCCATCTACAGCATTAGGGCCAAAAATGGGAATGGAAGCCACAAGTTTGACCAGAACATTGAAGTCTATGGAAGAAAAAGGATTAATCATCCGAAAAAAAAATCCTGATGATGGCCGTGGTGTTTTAATTTATTTAACTGAATTCGGAAAACAAAAAAGAGAATTGTCAAAAAATACGGTACTCAAATTTAATGAAGCCGTTAAACAAAATGTGTCATCTGAAAAACTCCAACATTTTATGGAAGTGTCTGAAACCATCAACGAATTAATTTCAGAAAAGAAAATATTCAATATCTAAAATTTATAATTCAAAATAAAAAATGAAAAGAGCTATTAAAAAAGTTGCAGTAATCGGATCCGGAATTATGGGTTCAGGAATTGCTTGTCATTTTGCCAACATTGGGGTCGAAGTCCTGCTTTTAGATATTGCTCCAAGTGAACTCACTGATGCAGAAGCCAAGAAAGGATTGACTCTCGAAAGTAAAATAGTTCGCAACCGCTTGGTCAACGAACATTTCCAAAATGCTTTAAAATCAAAGCCCTCACCTATTTATCACCAAAAATTCGCTAGTAGAATTACAACTGGAAATACAACAGATGATTTGGCAAAAATTGCTGACGTAGATTGGATTATCGAAGTTGTGGTAGAGCGTTTGGACATCAAAAAAATGGTATTTGAACAAATCGAAAAATACCGTAAACCAGGAACATTGATTACTTCAAACACTTCAGGAATTCCTATTCATTTTATGTGCGAAGGAAGAAGCGAAGATTTCCAAAAACACTTCTGTGGAACGCACTTTTTTAACCCTGCACGTTACTTAAAATTATTCGAAATTATTCCTGGTCCACAAACTTCAACCGAGGTTTTGGACTTCCTTACTATATATGGAGAGAAATTCTTGGGCAAAACTTCGGTTGTGGCCAAAGATACTCCGGCTTTTATTGGAAACCGAATTGGAATTTACGGTATCCAAAGTTTATTTCATTTGGTCAAAGAATTGGGATTAACTATTGAAGAAGTGGATAAATTAACCGGACCAGTCATAGGAAGACCAAAATCGGCGACTTTCAGGACGGTCGATGTAGTCGGTTTGGATACTTTGGTTCACGTTGCCAACGGAATTTATGATAATTGCCCAAACGACGAACAACACGAATTATTCAAATTACCGAATTTCATCAACAAAATGATGGAAAATAAATGGTTGGGAAGCAAAACAGGTCAAGGTTTTTACAAAAAAGAAGGACGAGATATTCTTTCTTTAGATTTAGATACTTTGGAATATCGTGCTGCTAAAAAAGCTTCATTTGCTACATTGGAACTCACAAAAACCATCGATAA
>CALPPA020000158.1 GCA_943325355.2 Klebsiella pneumoniae
TACTTCCCATTGGGGAACATATATATTCAAAACCTACTTTTTTATAGAGTTTTTGAGCATCGTGCATAAAAGGCATTGTTTCTAGATAACATTTTTTAAAGCCAAAATCTATAGCACTTTGCAAACATAATTCCATCATTTTGCTCCCGATTCCTAGACCACGAGCTTCTGGTAAGAAATACATTTTTTGCAATTCGCAAATGGTTTCCGCTTCGTTTTCAAGAGGCGCAACTCCAGCAGAACCAATGATTTTGCCATTACGTTCGACTACAAAATAAACCGATTTTGGTTTGCTGTATTCCTCAAACATTAAATCTAAATATGGGTCAACATACGCAGTTCCCACTTTTGGGATATTCAATTCTTCAAATACATCCCTTATCAATTGAGCAACTGCTGGATTGTCTTTCTTTTCAATTTTACGGATGAGCCAGTTTTCCATTCTTAAAAATACTTTCTATTAGATCACAAAAATAGGTATTGTTTGCTGTAATAATCAATTGATTCAAAACTAAATCATAAACTCAAAAATCATTACTTTTGCAATTGTGGAAAATCAAGAAAAATACATTCGTCGTTGTATCGAATTGGCCAAAAATGGTCTGGGAACAACATATCCCAATCCTATGGTGGGAAGTGTAATTGTATATGAGGATAAAATCATTGGCGAAGGCTGGCATAAAAAATCGGGAGAAGCACACGCCGAAGTCATCGCAATAAACTCAGTAAAAGACAAATTTTTGTTGAGAGAATCTACTATTTATGTGAGTTTAGAACCTTGTAGTCATTTTGGAAAAACACCTCCTTGTTGTGATTTAATTATCAAAAACGAGATTCCAAATGTAGTTATTGGAACACTAGATTCTAACGTAAAAGTTGCAGGAAATGGAATCAAAAAATTAATCGAAGCTGGAGCTAATGTTACCGTTGGAGTGCTTGAAGCAGAATGTAAAGAATTGAACAAACGCTTTTTTACTTTTCACGAAAAGAAAAGACCGTATGTAATTTTGAAATGGGCCGAAAGCCAAGATGGTTTTATTGCGCCAACAAAAAATCTTCGGAACGAGCAAAAGCCTTTCTGGATAACTAATGAATTTTCACGCCAATTAGTACACAAATGGCGAAGTGAAGAACAAGCAATTCTCGTGGGAACCAATACTGTTATTGTTGATAACCCAAAATTAGATGTTCGAGATTGGACTGGAAATAACCCTATTAGAATTGTTTTAGATAAAAATAATCGCATTCAGAAAGACAGTCACATATATGACAATCAGGTAAAAACTATTATTTTTTCTAATTTAGCAAATACAAATAATGGAGTAAACACTACCTTTGAAGTAATCGATTTTGAACAAAATCTGGCTCAACAAATATTAAAAGTATTATATAAATACAATATTCAATCGGTTATTATTGAAGGTGGCAGACAAACGTTACAGACTTTTATCGACGAAAATCTTTGGGATGAAGCCCGACTATTCATTGGGAATATAGCCTTTGAAAATGGAACAAAAGGACCAATTATTGCTTTGAGAAAAATGGAGAAGGATTCGATTGGAAACGATGAACTACTAATTTCAAGAAATTATGATTAACACTATTATATTTGATTTTGGCGATGTTTTTATCAATCTAGATAAACAAGCAACTATTGAAGCTCTTGAAAAGTTAGGTTTAAAGCACTGGAACGAAGACTTGAATCAATTAAACTTGCAATTTGAAAAAGGGGAAATCACGGAAGAAAACTTTCTTCTTGGTGTTCAAAAACATATTCCTAACGCTTCAATCGAGGATATTTCAAGCGCCTGGAATGCCATTCTTCTTGATTTTCCTCTGCATAGATTGGAATTTCTTCAAAAACTTTCTAAAAAATACCGCTTGTTTTTATTGAGTAATACAGATTCTATTCACATAGATACTTTCGAACGAGAAAACGGAGCTTCCTTTTACAGTGATTTCTATCAATGTTTTGAAAAAGTATATTTTTCATTTGAAATGGGAATGAGAAAACCCGATGCTGAAATTTTTAATTTGGTATTAGCAAACCATAATTTATCCCCGAAGCACACTTTATTTATAGATGATAAAAAAGAAAACACCGATGCTGCACTTTTAATCGGTTTGAAAGTCTGGAATTTAAAAGTTGGACAAGAAGATGTTGTAGATTTGTTTTCGAAAAAAGAATTTGAGCTATGAAAAACTTCAATGGAAGACACATATAAAACTCTCGCTTTCCCCTCATCAGAGATTCTTTTTAAAGAAAAAAACAGCAAATTCTTTGGCTATGCGTTTCCAATTCAATCTGAATCAGCCGTAAAACCCATTATTGATAGTTTACGAAAACAACATCCCAATGCAGGACATTATTCTTATGCCTATCAAATTGGGACCGAAACAATAGTTTACAGAGCGAATGATGATGGAGAACCAAGTAATACGGCTGGATTGCCTATATATGGCCAAATTCAATCTTTTGAAGTTACCAATGTTTTAATTGTAGTGGTACGGATTTTTGGCGGAATAAAATTGGGGGTTGGAGGATTAATTTCTGCTTATAAAACTGCAGCCCTACTAACATTGGAATCTTCTGAAATAATCGAAAAGACAATTGACATTCATTACCTCATTTCATTTAATTATAAAAACATAAATAAAGTGATGCGGGTTATCAAAGAAAAAAATATTGTAATTGTATCTCAAAAAATGGATTTGAGTTGTATTATAGAAATTGTTACACGAAAAAAAAATGCCGAAATGATTTTCGATATTTTTAATTCTATGTTTGAAATTGAAATAAAAGCATTTTGATAAAATCTCAAAAACGAATAGCTTTTTTGATTAATTTTTACGAAAAATGATGCCATTATTCAATTCTATTCAAAAGTTCAAAAATATAGGCCGGAGGAGCAATAGGTCTTGCCGTTTTCATATCTACAAAAACCAAAATTGAATTACCAGTTGTTAATAACTCGCCAACCTCATTATAAAGTTCATAGGCAAATTCAATCTTAACAGAAGTCTGATTTATTAAGATTGTTTTTAAAGTTAAAAGTTCATCGTAACGAGCCGGTTTCTTGTAATTCATTGTCAATGAAACCACAGGAAGCATTATTCCATTTTCCTCCATCCATTTATAAGAAACCCCTTTGTTTCTAAGCCATTCGACTCTTCCGACTTCAAAATACTGAGCATAATTTCCGTGATAAACCACCTGCATTTGGTCTGTTTCTGAATAGCGAACACGAAATTGAGTTTGATGATAATTCATTATTTTTTTATTAAATTATTAAGGTCTCATACAACAATATTTTATAAAATTTACATACAAAATATTTTTTTTTAGAGAATTTTATTCACATATTTGTTACCCCGAAATACCTAGTACAAACCAACCCTTTTTTTATAAGATAACATTTGTAATTCAAAGATTAATTTAACTAAATATATGAATAAAACTGCTCAATCAGTATGGGAAAACTGTCTGTCATTTATTAAAGACAATATTCAAGACCAAGCATACAAAACTTGGTTTGAACCAATTAAATCAGTTGAACTTACCGATAATGCATTATATATTCAAGTTCCTAGTAAATTTTTCTACGAATGGCTAGAAGAGCACTATGTTAAATTATTAAAAGTGGCCTTAACTAAAGAACTCGGGAAAAACGCGAAGTTACTCTATAAAATTAAAATGGAGAACACTTATGGAAATAAACAACCATTTACAGAACAATTACCTAGTGCAAATCGTGTGCCTATGAAACCACAGGATGTTGATGCTCCATATAAAAACCTAAATCCCGAATTAAGAAACCCCTTTGTAATTCCCGGAATTCGAAATTTGAAAATCGAGTCACAATTGAATGCAAATTATAGTTTTGACAATTTTCTTGAGGGTGATTCTAATAGATTGGCCCGTTCTGCAGGTATGGCTGTGGCCAATAAACCTGGTGGCACTTCGTTTAATCCATTATTAATTTTTGGAGGTGTCGGCTTAGGTAAAACCCATTTGGCTCACGCCATTGGAGTTGAAATCAAAGACAAATATCCAGAAAAAACCGTTTTATACATTTCGGCAGAAATTTTCACCCAACAATATATTGACTCTGTAAAGAAAAACAATAGAAATGATTTTATTCATTTCTATCAATTGATTGATGTTTTAATCATTGACGACGTTCAATTCCTTTCTGGAAAATCGGGAACTCAAGATGTGTTTTTTCATATATTCAATTATTTACATCAAAACGGAAAACAGGTAATCTTAACTTCTGACAAGGCGCCAGTTGATATGCAAGATATTGAGCAACGTTTATTATCCCGTTTCAAATGGGGATTGTCAGCAGAATTGCACCAACCTGATTATGAAACAAGAATCTCTATCCTTAAAAATATATTATATCGTGATGGAGTAGAAATTCCTGAAGAAATTATAGAATATGTGGCTCGAAACATCAAAACAAATGTTCGAGAACTCGAAGGAGCCATTATTTCCTTGATTGCACAATCTTCTTTCAACAAAAAAGAAGTTACATTAGAATTAGCCAAAAATGTTGTCGAAAAATTTGTAAAAAATGTAAAACGAGAAATTTCTATCGATTACATTCAAAAAATTGTTTCCGATTATTTCCAATTGGATTTAGAAACACTTCAATCTAAAACCAGAAAAAGACATATCGTTCAAGCCCGTCAATTAGCTATGTTTTTTGCGAAGAAATTCACTAAAGCTTCTTTGGCAAACATTGGTTCCCAAATAGGCGATCGTGATCACGCTACCGTTTTACACGCTTGTAAAACCGTTGACAATTTAGTTGCCACCGACAAACAATTCAAGAAATTTGTCGAAGATATCAACAAAAAATTAACGCTATAAACGCATTATGCCCATAAAAATTTTAATGGTTTGTTTGGGCAATATTTGTCGGTCACCTTTGGCCGAGGGAATATTGGCATCCAAACTTCCAAAGGATAAATTTCAGGTAGAATCTGCCGGAACAGGTTCTTGGCACATTGGCCATAAGCCTGACGAGCGTTCTATCGCTATTGCAAAAAAAAATAAACTAGATATTTCAGAACAAATAGGACGACAATTCACAACAAGTGATTTTGAAACTTTTGACTATATTTATGTTATGGACAATTCTAATTATTGGGATGTGGTGCAGCTCGTTGAAAATA
>CALPPA020000159.1 GCA_943325355.2 Klebsiella pneumoniae
GGTAAAACAACCTTAACAGAAAAGTTACTCCTTTTTGGAGGCGCCATTCAGGAAGCAGGTGCGGTAAAAAATAACAAGATTAAGAAAGGAGCCACGAGTGACTTTATGGAAATTGAACGCCAAAGAGGAATTTCGGTTTCGACTTCGGTTTTGGCATTTAATTATCAAGACAAAAAAATAAACATTCTCGATACTCCAGGACACAAGGATTTTGCCGAGGATACTTTTAGAACCTTGACAGCAGTTGACAGCGTGATAGTTGTAATTGATGTTGCCAAAGGTGTCGAAGAACAAACAGAGAAACTAGTAGCCGTTTGCCGATTGCGAAAAATTCCGATCATCGTTTTTATCAACAAATTAGACCGTGAGGGAAAAGATGCTTTTGACTTGATGGACGAAGTGGAGCAAAAACTTGGTTTGATTGTCACACCATTGAGTTTCCCTATCGGAATGGGTTATGATTTTCAGGGAATCTACAATTTATGGGAAGAAAACATCAATTTATTTAGTGGTGACAGCCGCAAGAATATTGAAGAAACTATCGCTTTTCAAGATGTGAAAAATCCAGAACTGGAGAAAATTATTGGCGAAAAACCAGCTTATAAACTTCGGGAGGAATTGGAATTAATTGATGAAGTTTATCCTAAGTTTGATCGTCAGGATTATTTAGATGGAAAACTGCAACCCGTATTTTTTGGATCAGCATTGAATAATTTTGGAGTTCGCGAACTCTTGGATTGTTTTGTCCAAATAGCACCATCGCCAAGAGCTAAGGATTCCGAAACTCGATTGGTCGACCCAAAAGAAGAAAAAATGTCTGGATTTGTTTTTAAAATCCACGCTAATATGGATCCCAAACACCGCGACCGTTTGGCTTTCATAAAAGTAGTTTCCGGTACTTTCGAAAGAAACAAGCCTTATTACCACGTTCGCCAGAAAAAGAATTTAAAATTCTCGAGTCCGAATGCTTTTTTTGCAGAGAAAAAAGAAATTGTAGATATTTCGTATCCTGGAGATATTGTGGGATTGCACGATACGGGAAATTTCAAAATTGGCGACACCCTGACCGAAGGCGAAATAATGAGCTTCAAAGGAATTCCGAGCTTTTCGCCAGAACATTTTAGATACATCAACAATGCCGACCCGATGAAAGCCAAACAGCTTGACAAAGGTATCGACCAGTTGATGGACGAAGGGGTTGCTCAATTATTTACATTAGAAATGAATAACAGAAAAATCATTGGAACTGTTGGAGCACTACAATATGAGGTAATTCAATACCGATTGGAACACGAATATGGCGCTAAATGTACATATGAAAACTTCCCCGTTCACAAAGCGTGTTGGGTAAAACCCAATGATCTTAAAAGTGAGGAATTCAAAGAATTTAGAAGAATCAAACAAAAATTCTTGGCTCACGACAAATACGGACAATTGGTATTCCTAGCCGATTCCGATTTTACGATTCAAATGACGCAAAGTAAATACCCGAACGTGAAGTTGTTTTTCACTTCGGAGTTTGAATAGGTATAAACCCTAGTTATTCTCTTGCTAAGGATTGAACCACGGATTAAACGGATTTGACCCATTTTATTTGCTTTTTCGCTGACAAAACAAGCACAAAAACAAAACCCAGTTCCAAAATTTGGAACTGGGTTTTTAATTATTGAAAATTTCAGATTTTCTATCCTTGAATTTTATTGTTATGGATGGCTCTGAACTTCATAAAGACAAAGAACAAACCTACTATTGCTAGAACCCATACATAATCATCGATAGGCGCTCCAGGGTCTGGGCCTTCTAAAGGATCACCATTAGAGCCATCTCCAGGTTGAGCAAAAAGCACCATTGTAGAACAGAAGTAAAATGCAGCTATATAATATTTTAATACATTATTTTTCATTTTTGTAAATTTTAAGAGTTGTGATTTCGTTGAATAAATTCGGTTAGGAATCTAGTTTTCTACTTTCTTGCTTATTACTTGGTTATCGTCTGTGGTTACTTTTACAATCAATACTTGATTGCTAGCTTTCAAATTCTGGATTGAAGTGGTGTTTGCTTTCACACTTTTTTGTTCTGCGATCAATCTTCCTTGAATATCAAAAACTTTGATATTGCTCATCATTTTAGCTCCTGAATTTACATAAATAACGCCACCGTTTTTATACACGATTACACTGTTGTCTGAAATCTCTTGACCCTCTATACTCAAAGTTTTTTGGAATTTCAATGAGAATCTGGTGTTATCTACAACTGCTGCTGCAGTAAAAGTATAAGAACCCATTTTCAAATCAGTTTCAATTCCAGTTTTGCTATCCAACAAGTAAATGGCTTGATTTCCTAAAAACAATCCGTCAACGCGGTCAATGGCAATGGTATAATCTCCAGCTTTTGCGGTTTTGAAATTTAATGCTACCACATCTGAAGGAACGAAAGAAGGACGACCTTGAATGGTATATTCTTCATTATTGATGTTAGAAGTCAAAGCAAAAGGACTGTCGTTGATGTATTTACCATCATACATGTCTACTCCTAAAGTAGCTTTAGCGCTATAGGTTACTGCCATTTGAGAAAAATCACCTGCAACATTGGTAGCATTCAACCAAATTCTACTATCTACAACAAGTTTACTCGTTTTGAAGAATTGATTCGCATTATTTGCAACTCTTTGCGTATTTCTGAAAGTTACAGTACTTGCTGATGTGGCTTCTACGAAAAATCCTTGACCTGTTTGTAGTACTCCTGCAGGATCAAATGATTGTAAATTTCCATTAGTTGTAAACGTTCCAGTTGGACCTCCTCCTGGCACCCAAGTGCAATAAGCTGAACCACCCGCATTATTAGTCTTTCTCCAGAAATATAAAGCTGATTCAATAGAAGCTGAATTTTCAGCAGCAAATGTGGACAAAGATATTGGAGACGGATAAGGATTTCCTACTAAATTGTAACGGAATCCTGGAGCACCATAAATTAGAGTAACTGGAACATCACCATTATTTGGAACACCTGTAAAAACTCCAGGATATTTTATGCTTGATGATCCTGCATCATATCCTGAAAACGGGTCCGTGTTAGGCATACGGATTAAATAGCCTTTGGCAAGATTAAAAGTACCCGTTGAAGCTACAGCATTATATAAATTTGTACCTGAATTATATTCATAAAACCTTGCTGTATCTGTCAATGGTGAGAATGCTCCTAAAGTTAAGGCTCCCGTAACTGGTGATGACCATATAGTATAATCTAAACGTTTTAATAAACTACTTTCTCGGTTTACATTAATAGCTCCTGTATTAATTGAAAAAGGACTAGTTTGAACTAAGTTCGCTCTGTTGCTCAAGGTAAATGCGCTCCCTGGCGTAACGGTTAAAGCACCATTCAGATTTACATTAAAATTTGAAGGAATTGTAACCGCTGAATTATTTTTAATGGTTAACGTACAAGCAGTGATATCGGCAGCATCACTATAAGCAGCCTCAATTACTGCCGCACTACTTGCTGTTGGGGCAGCAGGATTCCAAACCCCTCCGCTGTAGGTAGTTAAGGTGCAATAGGTTGCTGTTGCATCTTTAAGGTAGTAACCTGGTACTGGGATACTATCAACAAGAATACAACTTAATCTAGGATTTACTGAACACTGAAAATTATTTGTTAAAGGTAATCCTCTAATATCTAGACTTGTTAGAAGATTAGTATTGCAATAAAAAGTGGCTAAATTTGTTAACGTACTTACATCTAAGGAAGTAAATTGATTTTGATCACAATCTAAATATGTCAAATTTATTAACCCAGAAACATTTAAACTAGTTAATTGATTTATCCATAAATCTACGTAAGTCAAATTAGTTAGCATACTTAAATTTAAGCTCCCAGCGATAACATTGTTATGGCAAATTAAAGTTTGCAAAGCGGTAAAATCTTGAATTCCAGCAAGACTCGAAATTCCTAGGCCAGTAAGATCTAAACTGGTAACATTGTCAATATCATCAGTCAAAACTAAATTATCAAGAGGACCACTATCGTATCCCAACGCAATTAATGCTTGTTCGAAATTATCGTCAGGAATTGCTGTGGTTTGTGCTGTCGCAAAACTGGTAAACAAAGAAAAGAGTCCAGTAACTAATAAAACTCGAATTTGATAACTCGAATTTGATTGAAAATTGTGTAAAATCTGTTTCATAATTTTTTTTTTAGGAATTAGGGGAATTAAAATTTAATATTACAACTACATTAAAAAATAAGAACTTAATTAATCTTACAAAAATAAGAATTTATTTGTAATATTCCTATTTAGCACAATTATTTATTAAGTTAATTTACAAAACAATAGCATACAACTCAAACAGATTTTGCTGATTTACACTGATTTTAGAACATTTTTTAGAATTTAAATAAAAAAACTAATTTTTACTTATAAACGACTAAGAGTCAAAAACTAGAGATATTAACCAAAAAAAAAGCAGAAATACGAGTTGAATTCTAATTCACTATTTTTTTGCTAACCAATGAGCCGTCTTCTCCTGTAACTTTGACAATAAATACCTGTTGTGTGGTTTTTAGATTGCTAATTGTCGCTGAATTTGCTTTCACATTGTTGCGTTCTGCAATCAATCTTCCTTGAATATCAAAAACCTTGATATTGGCAATAGCCAAAGCCTCTGAATTTATATGCAAGGTCTCTTTATTTTTATAGACTGAAACACTGTTGTCGTTAAATGCTACTGAAGCTACATTTAATGTTTTTTGGAATCTCAAGGAGAATCTTGTGTTGACTACTCCTACTGCTGCAGTAAAAGGATAAGAACTCGTTTTCAGATTCGTTTCGGCTCCTGTTTTGCTATCTACTAAATAAATGTCTTGACTTCCGGAGAACAATCCGTCAACGCGATCAATGGCGATAGCGTAATCGCCTGCAACATCTGCTTTGAAAGTCAATGGCACAGTATCCGCTGCGTCGAATGGCAAACTTCTTCCTTGAATTGCAAATTCTTCGCTATTAAGTAAAGAGTTCAACGCTGTAGGGCTGTCGTTAAAATATTTACCATCAATTCCTTTATCAATTCCAGACGTTGCGCCTGTCATATAGGCTAGCATCATTTGATTTACTGTTGAAGCATCTTTAGAAAGGTTCAGCCAGATTCTATTTCTTTCGGTTTTTTTGGTTTTAAA
>CALPPA020000160.1 GCA_943325355.2 Klebsiella pneumoniae
CCTGCATTTCCAATATTATTCACATAAAAATCTTCGTCTTTGGTACAAATGATAAAATGCTCTGGACCATATTCGTCGATTAATTCTAATGCTATTTTGTCATTTTCGACATAAATTAATTTGGAATGGGCAATGGCTTTTTCTGCAATGGCTTTTCTTGGCAATACTTCCAATTGGGTTTGAATTGCTGCTTCCACTTCATCAATTAATACATTTGAAGTTGAAACTAAAATCACCTGACTGTCCGTTCCGTGTTCTGCTTGCGACAATAAATCCGAAGCTATGAAAGCGGGAACAGCAGAATCATCGGCTACAATCAACAATTCACTTGGTCCGGCAGGCATATCAATTGCCACGCCAAATTGGGTTGCTAATTGTTTAGCCACAGTTACGAACTGATTTCCTGGTCCAAAAATTTTGTACACCTTTGGAATTGATTCCGTTCCGAAAGTCATAGCTGCAATAGCTTGGATTCCGCCTACTTTCAAGATTTTAGTCACGCCACATAAATGGGCAGCGTATAAAATAGCGGGGTTAATGTTTCCGTTTTTATTTGGCGGTGAACACAAAACAATTTCGTTGCATCCTGCGATATTAGCAGGAACTGCAAGCATTAAAACGGTTGAAAATAAAGGCGCTGTTCCTCCTGGAATGTATAATCCGACCTTTTGGATTGGTCTTTTTTCTTGCCAACAATAAACCCCTTCAGTAGTTTCTACTTCAATTCTAGCTGTTTTTTGAGCGGTATGAAATTTTTCGATATTCGATTTTGCTAAATGAATTGCATTTTTCAAATCTTCTGAAATAGTTGCAATGGCTTGTTCAAATTCAGCTTTAGAAACTTCTATATTTTCGAATTTAACGCCGTCGAAAAGTGAAGTATATTTTGCAACCGCAACATCCCCTTTCTTTTGAACTTCCTTAAAAATTTCTTTTACGGTTAATTCAATATCGTCAATAGTTTTTGTCGGTCTTTTTAATATTTCGGACCAAGTTTCTGGTTTTGGATTGTATATTTTGTTCATTTATATTTTAATTTAATGATTAAATAATTCAAAAATTGAAAGATTTTGGCATAAAAACTTCGCATATCTGAATTTTTTTAATCGTAATTTATAAAACCATTTTTTCTATTGGGCAAACTAGAATTCCTTCGGCACCAGCTTCTTTCAATTGGTCGATAACATCCCAAAAAGTATCTTTGTCAATTACAGAATGAACGCTACTCCATCCTTCTTCTGCCAATGGCATAACGGTAAGACTTTTTAAAACGGGTAATATTTTGCCAATAGCTTCGATTTTGTCATTTGGAATGTTCATCAAAATGTATTTTGATTTTCTGGCTCTTAATACTGATTCGATTCGGAATTTTAAGGTGTCAATTATTTTTTGTGATTCTGGGCTTACTTTTGGAGAAACCGCTAAAACTGCTTCACTTTTAAAAATGACTTCAACTTCCTTCAAATTGTTTTTAAATAAAGTACTTCCGCTCGAAACTATATCTACAATTGCATCTGCAAGGCCAATGTTTGGTGCTATTTCAACCGAACCTGAGATTTGGTGAAGATCGACAGTTACCCCTTTAGAATTAAAAAATTCAAGTACTGTGTTAGGATACGAAGTTGCAATACGCATACCTTCTAAATCTTTGACGGAGTTGTATTGAAATGCTTTTGGTACGGCAACAGAAACTTTGCATTTTGAAAATCCTAATTTTTGAATTACTTCAATATTCTTTCCTTTTTCTACTAATAAATTATCTCCAACAATCGCGATATCTACTACACCATCAATTAAATATTGGGGAATATCTGAATTTCGTAAATACAAAACCTCTAAAGGGAAATTAGATGCTTCTGCTTTTAATTGGTCAATTCCATTATCGATGGAGATTCCCGCATCTTTTAGAATTTGGATACTGTCTTCGTTTAAGCGACCTGATTTTTGAATGGCAATTTTTAAAGTAGTCATTTGTGTTTTTGTTATTTTGTTCGAGTACGAATAGAATTTAAATAAAAAACCCGTTTGATGTACTCAAACGGGTTTTTAAATATGATTTTTACACACATATCATTAACACATCGCTTGAGAGCAATACTGGAAATGATGGTGGTGCAATTGAATTGATAACATAATTTTTAATTTGATAATCCTTTTATAGATTGCAAATATACAAGATTATATAGTTACAAAGCAATTATTATTTTAACTAAATAGAAAATAATTGTTAAAAACCACCTGTAAGATTGCTTCTTTAAAAAGACAACAGCTACAAGTGATTTTTTGATTAATGTCCTGAAACAAATTTATGCTTCAATAGGTTGAGATTCCAAAGAAGGACCAGCAGCTACTAAACGCTTTCCTTCTTCGGTATTTGTATATTGTTCAAAATATTTAATATAACGAGACGCTAAATCAACCGCTTTTGTTGTCCAATCCTCTTTATTTTTGTATGTATCTCTTGGATCAAGAATTCCTTCACTTACATTTGGCAAAAATGTTGGAATTGTTAAATTTAAGTAAGGTACTTCTCTTTGTTCTACTGTATCTATTTCTCCACTTATGATTGCATCGATTATTGCTCTAGTGTTTTTTAATGAAATTCTTTTTCCTGTTCCATTCCAACCTGTGTTTACAAGATAGGCTTTTGCTCCGTGTTCTTTCATTTTTCCTATTAATGTTTTTGAATACATTGTTGGGTGTAAAGTCAAGAAAGCTTCACCAAAAGCAGGAGAGAAAGATGGTTCTGGAGCAGTAATTCCTCTCTCAGTTCCAGCTAATTTAGAAGTATATCCGCATAAGAAATGGTATTGAGCCTGGTCATCAGTTAAGATAGAAACTGGAGGCAATACACCAAAAGCATCGGCTGAAAGATAGATGATTTTGCTAGCGTGACCTGCTTTAGATGGCAATACAATTTTATTGATATGATAAATTGGATAAGAAACTCTTGAGTTTTCAGTGATAGAGTGATCGTAATAATCTATTTCTCCATATTCATCAACAATCACATTTTCTAATAGAGCATCTCTTTTGATCGCTCTCCAAATATCTGGTTCGTTATTTTCACTTAAGTCGATAACTTTTGCATAACATCCACCTTCATAGTTAAAAACTCCATTATCATCCCAACCGTGTTCGTCATCACCAATTAAGTATCTTTTAGGGTCTGCAGATAAAGTAGTTTTCCCTGTTCCTGAAAGACCAAAGAATACAGCTACATCACCTTCTTCACCTACGTTTGCAGAACAGTGCATAGAAGCCATTCCTTTTAATGGAAGGTAATAGTTCATCATAGCGAACATCCCTTTTTTCATTTCACCACCATACCAAGTACCTCCAATAATTTGGATTTTTTCAGTAAGATTGAATAAAACAAAGTTTTCAGAATTTAATCCTTGTTCTGCCCAATTAGGATTTTTAGCTTTAGAACCATTCATTACTACGAAATCTGGCTCACCAAAGTTTTCCAATTCATAAATAGATGGGCGGATAAACATATTGGTAACGAAGTGAGCTTGCCAAGCTACTTCCATTACGAAACGAACTTTTAATCTTGTGTCAATGTTTGTTCCACAAAAAGCATCTACAACATATAATTTAGGAGAAGTTGAAAGTTGCTCTAAAGTAAGTGCTTTCAAATCATCCCAAACTTCTTTTGTTGTAGGGTAATTAGGAGTACTAATTCCAGATTCTTTGTCCCAACAAATGGTATCTCTAGTTATATCATCTTTTACGATATATCTATCTTTAGGTGAACGACCTGTGAAAACACCTGTTTTAACTGCCACACATCCTGTATCAGTTTGAGCTCCTTTTTCATATCCTTTTCTTTTATGTGAAACTTCAGCTTGATACAATTCTTCATAAGAAGGATTGTAAGCTACTTCATGATAACCTGTAATTCCTAAATTGTGTAATTCCTGAATAATTTTAATGTTTTTCATAATTTCTAATTGTTATATTTTATCCTTTTATTTCTACATCAAAATTAAGAAATTCAATTCTAAAAAACCTGATAATTATCATATAAAAAACAAATCTACGAAAACGATTTCTTTGTTTTCAAGGGTTCGCGAGGGATATTTATGATAAATATCATATAAAACAGATTTATATTCGCTAATTTTGGAGAAGAAATTATAACTAAATTAAATAATATGTTTGAATGGTTTTACACATTGTTTTCTCCAGTAGAAGAACCGGAGATGACTCAGTCATTAATTGTATTGTTTATGGCTATTAGCATAGGCTTTTTTGTTGGGAGACTTAAAATAGGAGGTATTTCCTTGGGTGTATCTGCTGTGATGTTTGTTGGCCTTTTCTTAGGTCATTTAGGTTTTACAATGAATCCTGAATTACTTCAATTTGTTCGTGAATTTGGGTTGATATTATTTGTTTACGGAATTGGGATTCAAGTTGGCCCTACATTTTTTTCATCCTTTAAAAAAGAAGGATTAGTATTTAATGCCTTGGGGGTTGGAACTGTATTTCTTGGAGGTATTATCACGTACTTAATTCATGTTTTTGCAAATATAAAAATAGAAAATGCGGTTGGATTAATGTCTGGTTCAGTAACCAATACTCCAGGATTAGGAGCTGCAAAATCGACTCTTATCGAAATTCAAAAGCAATTAAATCTACCCGCGGATCACTTTTCAGATCCTGCTATTGCTTATGCTATCACTTATCCTATTGGAGTTTTTGGGATTATCATTCTTATCATATTGTCAAAAAACTTTTTGAAAATTGATTTAGCTAAAGAAGAATTTTTGCTACAGGAGAAAAATAAAGACTCTGAGAATAAAATCGTTCGTCAAAAATGTAGAGTAACGAAACCTGAAGTTTTTGGAAAAACAATAAAACAAGTATTAAAAGAATTCGATATTAAAGATGTAATTATTTCAAGACAGAAACATAGCGGAACAACGGTTGTTTATTCTCCATCATTAGATTCAGTATTAGAAAGAAAAGATGTTTTAATGGTTGTAGCCAAACAAAAAGACATAACTAATTTTATTGATTGTGTTGGTAAAGTATCTACCGATTTATTTATAGAATCTGAGGATGATCTTACAACAAAAATTATCAGTGTTACTCAAAAAACAGCTACTCACAAAACGCTGGCCCAGTTGGATTTATACA
>CALPPA020000161.1 GCA_943325355.2 Klebsiella pneumoniae
TAACTCAGAAATTGCAATTCCCAATCCATTGAAATAAGGTAAAACTTCATTCGAAATATATTCTCCACAAACTTTATGTTTTGGATATTCATTCTTTTCAATCAAAATAACTTTTAAACCAGATTTTGACAAATGTATGGCACTTGTCAAACCAGCCAAGCCACCACCAATAATTGTTACATCTGATTTTGCTTTCATAGTTTTGCTAATTTATGAATTAATTTGACCAATCCTCTTTCGTTTTCATCAAATTTATATAATAAAAAAGCGAGATAGAAATTCTACCTCGCTTTATATTTTACTTTTTTCAGGGATTACACCACTTAACCTTCTACTCTCTTTTCGGGTTAAGTGAGTGCAAATGAACTGTATTTTTCTATGTTTTACTTTGTTCTAACTAATTCAATATAATACAAATATACTTACAGTTCAATATCCCAATAATTTTCTACTATCCAATTTTTTTCATTGCAGTCATCGACTCTCTCAACCAAGCTCCAATGTCTTCGATAGGATGTTGACGAATTTCATTGTTTACTGCTATCAGCACTGCATTATCAACAGCATTTGAAGTTGAAAAGGGTTTGCCAATGATGTTGGTTTCAACCTTTTTCATAAACTCAGTTAATAATGGTTTGCAAGCGTGATCAAATAAATAACAACCGTATTCTGCAGTATCAGAAATTACTCGGTTCATTTCGAATAATTTTTTTCTAGCTACTGTATTTGCAATCAAAGGTAACTCGTGTAAAGACTCATAATAGGCAGATTCTTCGATAATTCCTGATTCAGTCATCGTTTCGAAAGCCAATTCTACACCCGCTTTTACCATTGCAATCATTAAAACGCCATTGTCAAAATACTCTTGTTCCGAAATGTGTGCTGCGGTTGGTGCTGTTTTTTCAAAGTTTGTTTCTCCTGTTGCTGCTCTCCAAGTCAAAAGATTGATGTCATTGTTATCCCAATCAATCATCATATTTCTTGAGAATTCTCCAGAAATAATATCATCTTGATGTTTTTGGAATAAAGGACGCATAATATCTTTCAATTCTTCGGCAAGTTCATAAGCTTCAATTTTTGAAGGATTGTTCAAACGATCCATCATATTGGTGATTCCGCCGTGTTTCAAAGCCTCAGTAATTGTTTCCCAACCGTATTGAATTAATTTTGAAGCATAAGCTGGTTCGATTCCTTTTTCGACCATTTTGTCAAAACACAAGATAGAACCTGTTTGTAACATTCCGCAAAGGATGGTTTGCTCTCCCATTAAATCTGATTTAACTTCTGCTACAAAAGAAGAACGCAATACTCCTGCTCGATGCCCACCTGTTGCAACTGCATACGCTTTGGCTTGAGCCAAACCTTCTCCATTGGGGTCATTTTCTGGGTGAACAGCAATTAATGTTGGAACACCAAAACCTCTTTTGTATTCTTCACGAACCTCAGAACCGGGGCATTTTGGAGCACACATAATAACAGTGATGTCTTTGCGTATTTGCATTCCTTCTTCTACGATATTAAAACCGTGAGAATAGGCTAATGTTGATCCTTCTTTCATCAAAGGCATAATAGCCGTAACTACCGCAGTATGTTGTTTGTCAGGTGTAAGGTTGCAAACTAAATCCGCTGTTGGGATTAATTCTTCATAAGTTCCCACTTTGAAACCATTGTCGGCAGCGTTCATAAAAGAAATTCTTTTTTGCGCAATCGCATCGGCACGCAAAGCGTAAGAGATATCTAAACCTGAATCTCTCATATTTAATCCTTGGTTCAAACCTTGTGCTCCGCAACCTACGATTACTACTTTTTTCCCTTTAAGGGCGCCTATTCCATCTGCAAATTCGGATTGATCCATAAATTCGCAAACGCCTAATTGTTCTAATTGTAATCTAAGTGGTAATGAATTGAAATAATTTGCCATTTTTTTATATTTAATTTTATGATTCTAATTCTTCTAATAAAGTAGTTACTTCCATTTTTTCCTTGGAAACTGAAATTCTTCCAGAACGTGCAAATTGCATAATTCCAAAAGGTTTTAGTTTATTGTATAAATCGTTGATTTCGGAGCGTTTTCCTGATTTTGAAATCACAAAAAAGTCTCTAGAAACTGTTACAATTTCAGAATGACTTTCTTTGATGATGTTCTGGATTTGTCTTTCATCGAATAATAAGCTGGATTCAATTTTGAAGATGGCACTTTCGAGAAAGATGGTTTCTTCGTCAATATGATAAAAAGCTTTGATGACTTCGATTTGTTTTTCGATTTGACCTACAATATTTTGTACCCATTTTTCGGTAGTTTTAACTACGATAATGAATCGAGAAACGTTTTCAATTTCCGATTCGGATACGTTTAAACTCAATATATTGATGTGTCGTTTCAAGAATATTCCCGAAATTCTATTCAATAAGCCAACGTTATTTTCTGAATAAACAGAAATAGTGAATATTTTATTTTCTTCCATAATTATTAACTTAATCGCATTTCCGAAACCGATGCTCCTGTTGGAATCATAGGAAATACATTGTTTTCTTTTTCGACCATAACTTCAAGGAAATAGGATTCTTTTGAAGCCAGCATTTCAGCAACAGCGGCATCTAAATCTTCTCTTTTAGTCACTTTTTTTGATTTGATGTGATAGCCTTCGGCAATTGCCACAAAGTTAGGATTACTCATAATTGTTGAAGCATATCGGCTATCAAAAAACAGTTCTTGCCATTGGCGAACCATTCCTAAAAACTCATTATTTAGCACGACAATTTTTACTGGAACTTTGGTTTGAAAAATAGTTCCTAATTCTTGAATGGTCATTTGAAAACCTCCATCGCCAATAATAGCTACTACTTCGCGATCGGGCTTTCCCATTTTAGCTCCAATAGCTGCGGGCAAAGCGAATCCCATTGTTCCTAATCCTCCCGAAGTAATATTACTTTTGGTGGAATTGAATTTGGCATAGCGACAAGCAAACATTTGGTGTTGTCCCACATCGGAAACGATAATAGCATCTCCTTTTGAGTGTTTGTTGATCATTTCCATAGTTTCACCCATAGAAATCCCTCTATTGTTTGTAGGAGCTAACTCTTCATTGATAACGGCCTCTAGTTCAACTTTGTATTTTTGCTTGAATTCGTTGTGCCAAGATTCGTGTGATTTTTTGTCGATTAATGGAATTAATGCTTGTAATGATTCTTTTACATCGGCCAAAACAGCAACTGTTGTTTTTACATTTTTATCCACTTCCGCAGGGTCGATTTCGAAGTGAATTACTTTAGCTTGTTTGGCATAGGTGGCCAAATTTCCGGTAACACGGTCGTCAAAACGCATTCCGAGTGCAATTAAAACATCGCATTCGTTGGTCAATAAATTTGGACCATAATTTCCGTGCATTCCAAGCATTCCCACATTCAAAGGATGGTCTGTTGGAAGAGCCGAAAGTCCTAAAATAGTCCAAGCTGCTGGAATTCCTGATTTTTCTATAAGTTCTTTTAATTCAGCTTCGGCTTCACTAAGAATAATTCCTTGACCAAAAATGATGTATGGTTTTTTGGCATTATTGATTAATTCTGCGGCTGCTGTAACTTTCTCCAAGTTTAAAGTTGGTTTTGGAGTGTAGCTTCTGATTCCTGTACATTTTTTATAACTATAGTCCAATTGATCAAACTGTGCATTCTTTGTGATGTCAATTAAAACTGGGCCTGGACGACCAGATTTTGCAATAAAAAAAGCTTTGGCAATGATTTCTGGAATTTCTGAAGCTTCTGTAATTTGATAATTCCATTTGGTTACAGGAGTCGAAATCCCGATAATATCCGTTTCCTGAAAAGCATCGGAGCCCAATAAATGTTTACCTACTTGGCCTGTAATGCAAACCATTGGAGTAGAATCGATTTGAGCATCGGCAATTCCAGTCACTAAATTAGTGGCTCCTGGACCTGAAGTGGCGATAGCGACACCCACTTTTCCTGTAGCTCTTGCATATCCTTGGGCTGCGTGAGTTGCTCCTTGTTCGTGTCTTACTAAAACGTGGTGTAACTCTTCTTTAAATTTATATAATTCATCATAAACAGGCATTATGGCTCCACCGGGATAGCCGTAAATTAGGTCTACGCCTTCTTCTAGCAAACATCGTATAACGGCTTCTGCGCCTGATATTTTATTATTTTTCATTATTTATTTTTTTAAAATTATGCCTATTAGCAATTACAATTGGCATTGAATTTTGAAATTTATTTATCGGTTACACATCCTGTTGATGCGCTGGAAACGGATCTGGCATATTTAAGTAAAACTCCTTTTGTCGCTTTTAAAGCGGGTTGAACCCAAGCTGCTTTTCTTTTGGCAAATTCTTCGTCAGATATTTTAAGATTAATGGTGTTTTTGACAGCATCAATAGTAATTAAATCCCCATTTTCGATTAGTGCAATTCCACCGCCATCATAAGCTTCAGGTGTAATATGTCCCACGACAAAACCGTGAGAACCACCCGAAAATCTTCCATCGGTAATCAAGGCAACTTTATCTCCTAAACCAGCACCCATAATCGCGGAAGTTGGTTTCAGCATTTCTGGCATTCCAGGACCTCCTTTTGGTCCACAATACCTGATGACTACCACATTACCAGGTTTAATTAAACCTTTTTCTAATCCAGGAATGACAGTAAATTCGCTTTCGAATATTATGGCAGGACCTTCAAAATATTCTCCTTCTTTACCGCTTATCTTGGCAACACAACCTTCAGAAGCTAGGTTTCCGTATAATATTTGAATATTTCCAGAAGATTTTAATGCATTTTTAATATCATGAACAATCTCTTGACCTTCATATAAATCAGGTACAGATTCTAAATTTTCAGCAATTGTTTTCCCTGTTACAGTCATACAATCTCCGTGAATGTAACCTTCTTTCAATAAATATTTCATTAATGCAGGAATTCCGCCAACGGCATGCAAATCTTCCATCATAAATTTACCACTAGGTTTTAAATCGGCCAAAACTGGAGTTTTATCGCTAATAGCCTGAAAATCATCCAAAGTTATTTCAATGTCAACTGAATGTGCCATTGCAATTAAGTGCATCACGGCATTCGTTGAA
>CALPPA020000162.1 GCA_943325355.2 Klebsiella pneumoniae
CCAAAGAGAATGTCATAGGCAACGCATTTTGGATTTTTTATTTGTAATTTATGTTTAACTCGAGTTGCTAGACTCGGAATGATATCGGATTGTTTTGAGCCATATTTTACGTCACCAAAATTATGCGCAAAAATGATATAGTCAATGGTTTCTGGATCTATTCGTGCATTTTCAATCGCTTTTAGGGAGGCTAAAAAAGCCAAATCAGAAGCGCATTGATCCGGTGAAGCATACCTTCTTTTTTCGATACCGGTAATACCTTTAAATTTTTCGATAACAACTTCATTTGGATAGCCAAAAGGAGAACCATCTTCATTTAAAAACATATGTTTGGCAAAGTCAGAATTACTAACCTTCATGTCTGGAATGTAACTTCCTACGCCAGTTATTTTTATTTTCATTGGAAATGTATAAAAATTGTACGCTAATTTAAAGATAAAAAATGAAATAACACCATAAAATATACTATGCGTGCATATAATTATATAAAAATGTGTTTTTTGATAAAAAAATGAGTATTATTCAACAAATAGTAACAAGTTACATTTTTATTTTCATTACTGTTGCAATAGACAAGGCTCTTGTTTTCATATTTTCGGCAGTTTGCCCTGCAAAATTTTCGTCTATGGTTGTATTGAAATAGTGGAGCCAAATGGTAAAATGTTCCTCGGAAAGTTTTATTTTTTGATTCAAATCCAAATGAATTTGGAGTACATTTTTCCTGTAACTTCCTGTGTCAAATAGCATTTGCTCCCAAAAATCGACAAGTTCCCATAGATGGGTTTCTAGATCTATTTCCGCTACATTGGTAAATATAAAATTGATTTTATTGTCGGCAAGTAATTTCACATAGAATTCACTCATCAGAACGTGCAAATCTTCTCGGGTTTGAATGTCGTTCATTTGTATCTTTTAAAAAAAATGTCCCGATTTCTCGAGACATTTCATTATGAATTAATTTTCCATATAAGCTTCAATAGGAGCGCAACTGCAAACTAAATTTCTATCGCCATAGGCTTCATCTGCTCGACGAACAGTTGGCCAAAATTTATTCTCTGCAATATAATCCAACGGAAATGCAGCTTGTTCACGAGTATAAGGATAAATCCAATTATCAGTAGTAACCATCATTAAAGTATGTGGAGCATTTTTCAAAACATTGTTTGGATTCTCAATTGTTGCCGATTCAATTTCCTTTCTTATCGCAATCATAGCGTCACAAAAACGATCCAATTCTTCTAAATTTTCACTTTCGGTAGGTTCAATCATTAATGTTCCTGCTACTGGAAATGAAACAGTTGGGGCGTGAAATCCATAATCCATTAGTCGTTTTGCGATATCAGTAACTTCTATTCCTTTTTCTTTAAACGGACGACATTCCAAAATCATTTCGTGAGCAGCACGACCCATTTCTCCAGAATATAAAGTATCGTAATGACCGTTTAATTTTTCTTTGATATAATTAGCATTTAAAATAGCATATTCTGTAGATTTTTTCAATCCTTCAGCACCAAGCATACAAATGTATCCATAAGAAATTAAGCAAACCAGAGCTGAACCCCAAGGCGCTGCAGAAATTGCTGTTATAGCACTTTCTCCACCAGTTGGAATAACAGGATTTGTTGGTAAAAACGGAACTAATTGAGGTGCAACACAAATCGGGCCAACTCCTGGACCACCACCTCCATGTGGAATTGCGAAGGTTTTATGTAAATTTAAGTGGCAAACGTCTGCTCCAATTGTTGCTGGATTTGTTAATCCAACTTGAGCATTCATATTCGCACCGTCCATATAAACTTGTCCTCCATTATCGTGAATTAATTGAGTGATTTCTTTTATTGCGCTTTCAAAAACACCGTGAGTGGATGGATACGTTACCATTAGACAAGAAAGATTAGCTGAGTATAAAATCGCTTTTTCTCTTAAATCTTCTACATCAATATTCCCATTTTCTAATGTTTTTGTTACTACAACCTTCATTCCAGCCATTGCTGCAGAAGCAGGATTTGTTCCGTGTGCCGATGATGGAATTAAAGCAATATTTCTGTGATGATCGCCACGTGATTGATGATACGCACGAATAACCATTAATCCTGCATATTCACCTTGTGCTCCTGAATTGGGTTGTAATGTGGTTCCTGCAAAACCAGTAATTACATTTAATTGTTGTTCTAATTTAGTCAGCATTTCTTGATATCCTTGCGCTTGATCTAGTGGTGCAAATGGGTGAATATTATTCCATTGCCCCATACTTAAAGGCAACATTTCTGAGGCAGCATTTAATTTCATAGTACAAGAACCAAGCGAAATCATCGAATGATTTAATGCCAAATCTTTACGCTCTAGCATTTTAATGTAACGCATCAAAGCCGTTTCTGAATGGTATTTGTTAAAAACATCGTGTTGTAAAAACGTTGATGTTCTTTCTAAATTCGTAGGAATTTGATTTCCGTTTTGCAATTCAGAAATCGTCGAAGTTTGTTTGCCAGTTGCTACAGCAAAAATCGAAACAATTTTATTTAAATCGGCAATACTTGTAGTTTCGTTTAACGAAATGGATACAGTATTTTCATCAATATAAAGGAAGTTTACTTCGTTTTGTTCAGCAATTTCACGAACTTTTGCAGCTTCAGTTTTGATAACAATGGTATCAAAATAAGCAGTATTGGTTTGATATAGCCCTAATTTTTCTAATTCATTTACTAAAGTTGTAGCAGAAGTGTGCACTTTATTGGCAATATATTGTAATCCTTTTGGTCCGTGAAATACGGCATACATTCCGGCCATAACAGACAATAAAACTTGAGCGGTACAAATATTAGAAGTTGCTTTATCACGTTTGATGTGTTGCTCTCGAGTTTGTAATGCCATACGAAGTGCACGATTACCGTTGGTGTCAACAGTTACGCCAATAATTCTTCCTGGCATAGAACGTTTGTACTCGTCTTTTGTTGCAAAATAAGCTGCATGAGGTCCGCCATATCCTAACGGAATTCCGAAACGCTGTGTTGTTCCTAAAACCACATCCGCACCCATTTCTCCGGGTGAAGTTAGTTTTACTAAACTTAAAATATCTGCTGCAACTGCCACTTTAATTTCTTTTGTTTTTGCTTTGGCAATAAATCCTGCGTAATCGTGTATTTGTCCATATTTGCCAGGATATTGAAGAATGGCTCCATAAAAACCTTCAGAAAAATCAAATTCTTCGTGGTTTCCTATCACTAATTCTACACCAATAGGAGTAGAGCGTGTTTGTAAAACAGATAATGTTTGCGGTAAAATTTCTTCAGAAACAAAGAATTTATTCACATTGTTTTTCTTTTGGTCGCGAGAACGAACATCAAACAATAACGCCATTGCTTCTGCTGCTGCAGTTCCTTCATCAAGAAGTGAAGCATTGGCAATTTCCATCCCAGAGAGTTCAATAACCATAGTTTGAAAGTTTAGAATAGCTTCTAAACGACCTTGTGCAATTTCAGCTTGATAAGGCGTGTATGCTGTATACCAACCTGGATTTTCAAAAACATTTCTTTGAATTACCGCAGGAATAATCGCTTGATTGTACCCTAATCCAATATAAGATTGGAACATTTTATTCTTATCGCCTAAGAGTTTTATATGGTTTGAAAATTCAAATTCAGTCATAGCTGGTTCTAAATCTAAATCTGATTTCAAGCGAATATCATTAGGAATAGTTTCAAAAATAAGCTGATCCATTGTTTCTGCACCAATAGTTTTCAACATGTGTTGTAGGTCGTTCTCACTTGGACCTATGTGGCGTAATGCAAATGCGTCTGTTTTCATTAAATAATATGTTCTAAAGTGTGTTTATTTGTGCTTGAGACGATGAAAATCGCTGTCGATTTTTAAAGCCACAAAAATAATTATTAAACTCTTAAGTTTAGGTTAAAAGGAGACCAAATTTTGAGAAATTTTCAACTAAAATCACTTCTTATTAACAGTTTGATTATTTTTGTTGAATGCAGATTTTAAAGAGATTTATTGACTTTTATATACAATCCTCAATCCACGTTGGTTTGGCGGTTTTATGTTTAGTGTATGTAACCCTTTTTTCTAATGATTTGGTTAAACATTCGTGGTATCCAATTTGTGTCTTTTTTGGGACCATTATTGGATATAATTTCTTGAAATATTTTGAAGTATTCACTAACAAAAATTTCTATTCCATTAGGTATTATGGCATATTGGGAGTTAGTATATTGGCTACAATTGGCTTCTTGTATTTCTTTCTATTACTAAAAGCTAGAGTTCAAATTGATATTTTAATTGCTGGATTATTTGTTTTGACCTATCCTTTTTTAAGAAAACAGGGTTGGTTGAAATTGTTTTTGGTGAGTTTTGTTGTTACTTATGTAACGGTTTATATTCCGTATCAAAACGTTAACAGGTTTCCTATTGAATATTATGTCAATTTGGTGCAACGGTTTTTAATTATAATAAGTTTACTCATTCCGTTTGAAATAATGGATAGTAAAACGGATGATACAACTTTGAAAACTTTGCCACAAATATTTAGTGTCAACAGCATTAAACTGTTTGGAATTTTATTGGTAATTCCTTTTATACTTTTAGAATTTATAAAATCGCATCCCAGTTATCTAGTCCTTCCAATAGGGATTATTACCGTCTTATTTATAGATTTTACTGAATGGAAAAGAAATAAATATTACACTTCTTTTTGGGTTGAAAGTGTGCCGATTTTATGGTGGTTTCTATTGGTTTTATTTCCATAAAAATACCCCCGAATAGTGTATAACTTTTTGGAGGTAGTTTAGCAAAGCTTCGGTTTTTTTATACAAGAACCCTAAATTACAACGGTTCTTTATAGCTAACTATTTCAATCTATTATTAGATTCAATTATTAATGTTATTTTTTGATTACTCGAAAATTTGCTTGTTTGTTATCGGATGTAATTGTGACTAAATAAACTCCTGCAGCTTCATTCAATTCGAATTTAAAAGATTTTGTGTTTTCGAAAGATTGTTGTTTTAAGAGACGACCAAACATATCGTAAAGAGCTAATTTCACATCTTCATAATTCGTTGCCAAATCTATGGTAATC
>CALPPA020000163.1 GCA_943325355.2 Klebsiella pneumoniae
GTCCATTCAAATTATAAATAGCGACCTCAACCAATCCTACACTTTCTTTAGAGGTTTCGATAGTTATTGTATTTTTTGCCGGGTTTGGATAAATAGCTATGGCGTTTTGGGCATCAACCTTTTCATTTGTGATGACTGAGAGTGATGGTCCGCCCAAATAAGAAGGACCAACTTCTGATGCAGCCAACGGATGATTTGTGGTTGCTCCAGTTGTAAATTCATCACTTCCCACATCTTTTAAAGTAACTGTGGCTGGTCTAGATTTTCCTCCTCCATCAAATAACAAGCTAGGGTCATCATCAATAACGGCAATATCTAAAATTGAAGGATAACTAGAGTTGGCAACATCTATTGCGGGACTTCCATTCGACAAACCTTTATAGCCATCAACATTTGTAACTAAAAGTGGATTTGCATTCGTCATTCCCGAAGGAATGGAAATTCCTAAAATTCCTTGACGGATATTTCCTAACCAAGTTGTTCCTGAATTAGCATTAGAAAAAATAGAGCCAGAACTTTTGAAAAAAATATTATTTGCCCAAGTATTATTTAGCGGTCCTATTCCTCCCATATCAATATCGCCACAATTATAAAAAGTATTATGAATAAAATTAATATTATTCAGATTACTTGTTCTAGGAGATAATGTTGTGGGCGGAACTACAGGTGCTACATAAACATAAGTAATTGCGTCAGTAGAATTTTCAAAATAATTATTATAACAAAAAATGTTATTGGCTTCTTTTACCCTTATACCTCCTGCATTAATAAAGAAATTGCTATAGGCAACATTATTATCTCCATTTCTAAAAACTAACATTGCATTTTGCTGATTCGTAAAAGTGCAAAAACGAACTACATTTTCTTTACATTTAATTGAAATAGTTTCGCTGTCGCCAAGACCCGTATTATTAAAATAGCAGTTTTCTACAATAGTTCTAGATATATTGAGGTATTCTGCACCCAAACCAATTCGAATAGGTTCGTTACCGTTATCTCCACCTATTCCAAAATAATCTTTAAAGGAACAGTAACTAATTTTATGATAGCCTGGTGTCTTTGATGAAGTTGAAATTTGTATAGTACAACCAATCGCCGCTAAAGCTGGCTTTTTTTCTATATTACAATAGGTAATCTGGTTGTACTGCGATCCATCTTTTATGCGAATGTATTTTTGCGCATAATAACCACTAAAGTTTAGCTGGGTCAATACATTATTATCTCCATTAACTTCAATAACAGTATTAAGCCCAATGTCTCCAGATGTAAATTGAAAACCACTAAAGGTGATCAAATTTCCATTAATATTGATGTCGTTGGTTCCATTCAAAAAAACGCCTCCAGGAGTTGCTGATTTTACTGTAATGTTGTTTTTGCCAATATTCAAAGTATTATTGAGATACGTGCCATTAGCCAAAATGATAACATCCCCAGAAGTGGCATTATTTATGGCTGTTTGTAAAGCTGGAACCGAACTCACGTTACTCGTTGCCGCTTTTAAAGCTCCTGAAATAAATAAAATTAAGGATAGGCAAAGACAAACCATTACTTTATTATTTCTATAATTAGTTTGTGTTTTTGATGTTTTCATATTTAACTTTATTTTTTTATTTATCATTATTTCCGTACGATTAACGTAACGGTTTTTATATTCTCTTTCGTTGTAAAATGCACAAAATAAACTCCTTCTTTTAAATCTGAAATAGAATATTCTTCATTCAAATTATTTTGTTCTGCATAAAATCTTTTGACCTGTTGACCTATTGCATTATAAATAGTAATAGCTAAAGGAGTTTCCACATTAATGCCTGTATTTATAGTAATACAATCTGTCGCCGGAT
The DNA here is from genome assembly GCA_943325355.2 of Klebsiella pneumoniae. Classification (GTDB taxonomy): domain Bacteria; phylum Bacteroidota; class Bacteroidia; order Flavobacteriales; family Flavobacteriaceae; genus Flavobacterium. The sequence continues at coordinate 1,842 of CALPPA020000163.1, forward strand.
TTGGAAACAGACTAATTTCATTTTTCCTATCTGGCAAATTAATTTCATCAACCGAAAGTGAAATCAACCGCTCGTTTAACTGCGCTTGAAATAAACTTGGAATAGCAGCAATAAAAGTTCCCTTCGATTCAACTGTCCCCAACGATTCCGTATTCCAGTCCCCAACATTTGTTATTACGGGAGATTTGCATCCAATAGCCCAATTGCGTTGATCACCCGGCGGATCTTGTACCACCATTCGGTTTGCTGTGCAATTCCAAAACATAATTTGACCTCCTGACCAACCGTGTCCTGAACCAGAATCCAGTCGGTTCTGTACATCAATTCGTCCATCACCCACAATCTTGTCAAACAAAATTCCTGTCGACCAGCGATGGTGCGGTCCAATATCATTTTTTTGATTGGTCGAAGAACTATTATAAAAAACATTGGGTCCACAAGTGCGACTACCGTTTACATAATCATGTCGCCCTTCTCTAGTGGCACAATTTTGTATGAGGTTTCTCTGGCCATCCACATTAAAGGAATAACGTCTGCTGCCGTCAATGGTTGATTTGGCATCCAACATTTTGCAACTGTCGACTGTAATCCATGAGGCAGTGCTGTTAATGTGAACTGCTGAATACCCAAAATAATAGACTTCAACATTTTGAGCCCACGAATTGGTAATATTGGCAAAAGAAATAGCTTCCCAACCGTGATTTTCATCAGTTTCTGAAGCATAATAAGAAGAAATCCTCATGTTTTCAATCCCACATTTTTGAATTCTATCATCGGTATATTCCATCAATTCTCCCTCAGAATATATAGGATCGATAATATCCATAATAGGGGCATCAAGAGTAATAAGGTTTCCATTTACAGCAGTTACTTTACGCTGTGAATACATATCATAGCCACTAGCTGTCCAGTTTTTAATAGTTAAATCTGAGGGATTAATCTGTGTGAGGTTATCCATTCCCAACAAACTAATCCAGGCATCATTAGGAATGCGATGCACAAAAACAGCATCTCCAACCATAAAAGAATGACCGGTTGAAACGGTGACTTGTTTTTTTCCTATTGGCACATAAGCATCTGTAATAGCTTTTTTAGTGCCTGAAACAACAGTTGTTCCTAATAGGCCAGCAAAATTGATTAAATTATGTTGAGTTGTTTTAGTGGCAACAAAATTCGTTCCCGTTCCGTCAAAACCTTCACCACGAAGCACAATTCCACTAGCAGAAATGGTTATGCTATTACTTATATTATAAGTCCCTGCCTTAAAAAGAATCGTACCCCTGAAACCATTGGTGTCTGGTGTAATTAATGAAACTTCGTTAATAGCATTTTGTATGTTGGCTAAATTATCTCCCAAGACAGCGTTAACTGTTTTTACTACAGTCACTGTTGGAATGGGTGATTCACTATTCCTATACCCTACACCGCTAAAATCGGGCACCACATTCCCTTTGCTATCAGGCGTATAGATTAATTTACCATTGGTATCAACAGAAACTAAAGAAGTTGTTTGTGCAGTACACTCTTTCAAAGGAAACAATAAGACTAAAAATAAAAAAACTACACTTAAGATGTTTTCTATTTCTCTTTGATTCATAAAATTAGGATGATTATAAATTACAATTGAATAAATATTTTTCAAATATAATGGATATTCACTTTTTAAAAATCCAGAAATAGAGTAATATAGTCCAACTAGTTTTTTGTTTAACAAGTTAACACCTATAAGCATTAATTAATACTACTTGACAATTAATTTATGCCTATGAAATAAAAAAAGGACTGCAACGATAAAGTACGTTGCAGTCCCAATATTATAAATCTTAAAGTTATTGAATTCTGAACTAATTTCGCACTATTAATTTAATATTAGTTATTGTGTTTCCAGCAATTAATTGAGCTATATAAATTCCATTACTTAAACCATTTACATCGACTGTTTTCAAATAATTACCACGTAAATACGTTTCGTTATCAATAAGATTTTTTACTAATTGTCCGTTCAGATTATACAGCCTTAATTGCACCTTACCTGCTTCAGAAATAGTATATTGAAATTCAGATGAATTAGAAACTGGGTTTGGAAAAACCTTGAACGTATTTACATTTTCAATAACTTCATTATTCTTATCTGTAACTTGTTTCATCCTTAAACCACTACTAGTTTCAACAGCAAATTGGGCCCAATCTGCAGATACAGTATAATTTCCAGTTCCCCCAGAAGTATAAACTCTCAAGCGGATTTCTCCAGTTGAAGAAATAAAATTAGCAGGAGCTGTTTGTATAGAAGTTACAATTACATCTGAAGTAGTTACAGTTCTAGAATCAATTTGAACCCAAGCTAAAGTAGTCCAATTGTACAAATACAACACTTGTGTTCTACTTTTTGAATATTTTCCATCATAAGAAATAGTTAGCTTGGTCACGCTTGAAGGTGTCTGACTGATTACTGTGCCGCAGTACCAATTTGTCACTCTTGTTCCGCTTGTGGATGAATTCAGCACTAAATAACTTGTATTATTTGTTACCAAATTAGAAAAAGTTCCACTATTAGTTGTTCCGGAAAGCAAAGTAGCATAAGTTGGAGAATAATTGCTTACCACTGGGGCAGTTACAGTAAGTGTTTGTGGTACGCTTGAAGCTGCATTGAAATTAGTATTACCAGCCTGTGAAGCTGTAATCGTGCAAGTACCAGCACCCACTAAGCGAATATTACCACTAACTATTGTAGCAACTGTAGTATTTGAACTTACATAAGATACTGCCAAACCTGAACTTGAAGTTGCGCCAGGATTAAAATCTGCGCTACCCACTACTTTTGAAGATAATGCAGGAAAAGTTATGGTTTGATTTATTTTACTTACAGTTAAAGTCTGTGATACATTTGTCGCTGCATTGTATGCAACATCTCCCAATTGTGAAGCAGTAATTGATGCCGTTCCAGCTCCTACTATATGTATGTTCCCATTAATAATAGTTGCTACGGTAGTATTAGAACTAGCATAAGAAACAGTAAGCCCAGAACTTGCTGTTGCCCCTGGAGCAAAATCAACATCCCCGAATGCTTTTGTAGGCAAAGCGCCAAAAGTAATAGTTTGGTTTTGCTTTACTACACCTCCTGGACCTCCTAAATAAGATGGCCCCACCTCTGTAAGTACTAAAGGGCGATTGGCTGTTACTCCTGTTGAATATTCATCA
>CALPPA020000164.1 GCA_943325355.2 Klebsiella pneumoniae
AAAACCAATAATTGAAGATGGACTCGGTGCGCCATCTCCAGAATAATTCTGATTGGCAATATTTAAACCCCCTTTAATACCAAATTCAGCTTTTTGTGAATAAGTAAAACTCACTGCTAGAACGAATAACGAAGACAAAATAATTTTTTTCATTTTTGTTTAATTTGTTAATTGTATTCTTAATTAAATACAGATTAAAATTAAACTATTTTTCTTACTAATAAAAATAAAAAATCATAAAATTTAGGCAAAATTAAAATTATTATTTAGTCTAATTACAAAGTATTTAAAATCAAATTTTAGGTATAAAAAAACCACGCAAATTGCGTGGTTTGATATTTTCTGCAAGGAAATATTATTTACCCCATTTACCTCCACCTATAAAAAATCCAAGATGAATTCCAACATAAGCATTTTTAGCAGTCCCAATTTTATCACCACTCAAATTTTCTACATCAGAATCTGGCACCAAATTATATTCTACACCCATTCTGAATTTTCCCCACTCGAAACCAGCACGAATCAAACCACCCATTTCCCCACTAACTGCAGGCTCATATGAATCAGGCAATTCAGTAGTTGTATCATCAATTTCAACATTTGCTAGAGAATAATAACCTACACCGGCTCCAACATAAGGAGCAAAAGAACTTCCAGATTTATGAAAATAATAATCATACGTGCCAACAAAAGAACTACTTGCAGCAATTTTAGCAGTCGTTGTCCCTCCATTTTGTCCTTCCAAGTCACGAACAATTCCAGCGCCACCGAACCGCAAACCTACATTCATATTTTCATTTATATTGTATTTTGGTTCAATAGAAAACATTCCACCTCCACCTCCACCTGAAGGCACAAATCCAAAATCTAAACCAACTCTAAAACCACCTTTTTTTTGTGAATAAACATTGGCAACAGCCAAAGTTATAAGGACCATTAAAATAATCTTTTTCATAATTTTTATATTTAAGGTTAATAGTTATAAATTCTTATTAAAATTAAGAAATTTTACAAATGAATCCTTTTTGCAAAAATTAAGTTATTAACAAATGAATAAGAATAACCATCTAATTTATAGATTCTTAATAATTATTTTAATTTAGATAACACGTTTTTCTATTTAAAATAAATCTGTTTCTGTAATTAAATCAACAATAGAACGCAATTAAAAAAACCACGCAAAAGGCGTGGTTTATAATCTTAAAAAAATAAAATTTTAGAAATGCAAAGCAAAACCAACATTAAATTGAAATACACCTTTGTCAGTAAAATTTTCATTCAAGCTATGGTTATAACGCAATCCTGGCTCAATAGAAACATTATCGCCCAAGAAAATAGCATATCCTGCTCCAATTCCTAACCATAAAGGATTTTCTGAAGCATCTTCAATTGAAGCTCCTGTCAAATCTAAAGTTACAGGTATCATATTTTTTATATAGTACTTAGCACCCAATCGGTAAGAAAAAGTAGAAGTCATAGAGTCGTCACCATAACCTAAACCAGCTTTTATAGCTAAATCATCCATAATGAAATAACCTCCGTCTAAACCTAAGTTATAAGCAGTATCCCCATCAAAAGAAGAAAGATAAAATCCTGTTGTACCCAACATAGCATTACCTGTATTAGCTTCAATCAACCATTTACCTTTTGAAGTTTGACCTCCAGCATTGTCATCTTTTTTTTCTTGTGCATTAGCAAAGCTAAATGCGAATACTGCCATAGCAGTTAAAATAATTTTTTTCATTTTATTTTTGTTTAAAGTTAATTAAGCAAATTTAACTTATAAATTTTCAAGTAATAAACATTTTTATATTGTTATTAACATAGTTATGAACATAGTTTTTAACAAATGTGTAATTATCTGTATCAATTTTTATCATATTCTGTATTTTGCAACTAATCGATTCAAATAATATTCAGACAAAAAGGGAATTTTAAGAATTAAGATACAATAATAAAACAAATAAGTAGTTTTAATCTAAGTCTTTAATCCATAAAAAAACTAATTATGAAAAAAACACTTTTTGTTACCGTTTTACTTTTAGCAATGACCATGAACGTTCAAGCACAATTATTAAAAATTGGCGTAAAAGCCGGATTAAATTATGCAAATCTTACAGGCTCAAACATTCAAACTGATGCCATAACAAGTTATCACGCGGGTTTAGTTGCTGAAATCAAACTTCTAGATAAATTTGCAATACAACCTGAGTTATTGTACACAACTCAAGGAGCAACCTACAACACCGCTTTAGGTGATATTAAAAATGAATTGGGATATATTGCCATACCCGTTTTGGCAAAAATATATTTGAGTAAATCTTTTAGTCTAGAACTAGGACCGCAAGCGTCCTTCTTATTGAGCGAAAAAAATAATTTTGATGTCAACAATGCCAATACATTTGACTTTGCAATTGATGCCGGATTAGGTTTTAAAATCACAAAAAATATATTTATTCAGGGAAGATATGTTTTAGGATTAACTGAAGTTTCATCAAATGCAGAAACAAAAAATTCGATACTTCAACTTTCAGCAGGCCTAATGTTCTAATAAATTAAAATAATAAGTGTATCAAAACCGTTCTTTATTGGAACGGTTTTTTTATTTTTACAAAAACATTAAAAATGAAAATTGCTATCATCAACGGACCAAACCTCAACTTATTAGGAAAAAGAGAACCAGAAGTTTATGGAACGCAAACTTTTGAAGAATATCTTGAAATCTTGAAAAGTAAATTTCTAAACATAGAATTGACCTACTTTCAAAGTAATATTGAAGGCGAATTGATTGGTAAAATTCAGGAATTTGGTTTTTCTTATGATGGTATTATTCTCAATGCCGGTGCATACACTCATACTTCTATTGGTATTGGTGATGCCATAAAAGGCATAACAACTCCAGTGGTTGAAGTACATATTTCGAATACTTTTTCGAGAGAAAGTTTCCGCCATCAATCCTATATTTCAGGAAATGCAAAAGGTGTAATTCTAGGTTTTGGAATGAAAAGCTACGAATTGGCGATTACATCTTTTTTGTAATTTTTTTGATTATTAAAAGCATATATTTCTAGTATTAAAATAACATAATTTTAAGATTGTAATTGAGTCCTACTTGTATATTTGTAGGAATAAATTACTTTATGAAAAAAATCTACTTGCTCATTTCTCTTTCAGTTCCATTTCTATTCTTTGCTCAAATTAAAGGAACTATTACAGACATTAAGGGAATTCCTCTTTCACTTGTATCCATTTTTGAAGAAAATACATATAATGGGACTTCCTCAAACGAGCAAGGAAATTATGAATTGAACATAAAAAAAACTGGGAAACATACTGTCGTTTTTCAATATTTAGGATTCAAAACCCAAAAAATAACGATAACAATTGACAAATTTCCGTACGTTTTAAATGCTAAACTTGTTGAAGAAAACTTGTCGCTTTCTGAAGTTGTAATCAACACAAAAGAAAATCCTGCCAATGCAGTGATCAGGCAAGCCATTGCCAACAAAAAAGAAAATTCCGAAAAAACAGCGCATTTCAAAGCCGATTTTTATTCCCGAGGCATTTTTAAAGTCAAAGATTTACCCAAAAAAATATTAGGACAAAAAATTGGTGATTTAGATGGTGCTGTCGATTCAACAGGAACTGGAATAATTTATTTATCAGAAACCATTTCGAAAATTATTTTTGAAAAACCCGATAATTTAAAGGAACGAATTATTGCTTCAAAAGTTAGCGGTGACAACAAAGGTTTCAGCTATAACACAGCCAGATCAACAATTTATGATTTCTACGACAATACTTTGGACTTTAACAGCAAAATGATTTCGCCCATTGCCGACAATGCTTTCAATTATTATAAATATAAATTAGAAGGTACTTTCCAGGACGAAAACAACTTAATGATCAACAAAATAAAGGTAATTGCAAAACGAGATGCCGAACCTGTTTTTGAAGGCTACATTTATATTGTAGAAGATTCTTGGGCGATTTATGCAGTAGATTTAGACATTAAAGGGTATAGAATGCATCAGGAATTTGTGGATGTAATGAAGTTAAAACAAAATTTCAGTTACAACAAAAACAATGGAATTTGGGCAAAAAACACCCAAAGTCTTGAATTTTCAGCGGGTGCTTTTGGAATAAAATTCAACGGAAAATTCTCTTATGTTTACAGCAATTATGAATTCGAAAAAGCGTTTGCGAAGAAAACTTTTACCAATGAAATCGTAAGTTTTGAAGACAATTCAAACAAAAAAGATACTTTATTTTGGAACCAAATCAGACCCATTCCTCTTACTCTCGAGGAGAATACTGATTATATAAAAAAAGACAGCGTATATAAAGTTCGAAACTCTAAAACCTATTTGGATTCTATAGACAAGAAAGAAAATAAATTCAAATTTCACAGTCCGATAACTGGCTATCGCTGGAAAAATAGCAGTAAGAAAATTTCGTTTGGATATGATGGCCTACTTAATTTATCTTCCTTAAATTTCAATACAGTTCAAGGATGGAATTTGGATTCGGGATTTTCTTTCAGAGAATATAAAGAACAAGAAGAAAAAGGGAAATCGACATCCATAAGCACCAAATTTAATTATGGATTTTCTGACGATAGATTTCGTGTTACAGCAGATTATTACCATCGATTCAACAATCAAAATTACGCAACCTTAACTGTTTTTGGAGGTACCAAAGTAAACCAATTCAATCCCGAAGAACCAATTACAAAGTTCATAAACTCTGTGAGTTCCTTGTTTTTCGTTGACAATTATATGAAATTATATAATAAAGAATTCGCTGGAGTAACCTATGGTCAAGATGTTGGAAATAATTTTTATCTGAAAGGAACATTAGAATACCAACAGCGAAAACCTTTATTCAACACCACAGATCAAACATTTATAAAAAGTGATGATGAGTACAGCTCCAATAATCCGTTGTTGCCATTCGATAATTTGACTCCTGCATTCGAGCAACATCATCTCACAAAAGCTTCTGTTTCTGCAAGATTAA
>CALPPA020000165.1 GCA_943325355.2 Klebsiella pneumoniae
AGGCTATTCGACTTTTTAAAACTTTCTACATCCTGCTCTATTCCATCTAACTCTTGGGTAATCAAAAGCAATCTATCAGCGATAAACTTAGACGTGTTTTCAGATATAAAATTTTTATCAGCAGCAGCATCATTATTGTAAATTTGAATCAATTTGTCAAGAAAAATCTCTGCTCTTTTAACAATCGGATCGGTTATAGAAATTTCGACCACACTACTGGTTTTACTAATTGGATTAACCTTAATTCTTCTCAAATACCCCCGAACAACTTCATCAATAGGGGATACACTGATATCAATTGACTGAAAATCTTTACTTATTAATTTATTTACAACGATAGGTTTCGTTACTATAAAATCCCCAATTGAAGTAGCAATAATTTCACCGTAACGATATTCTTTTTTATTTTGAGCAAGCACTGGAACCTCTAAAGATTTTATTTTACTTTCTAGAGTAAAAGAGTTGGGAGTTAGTGAAACAAAATTCAACAGCATTCTACTCTTGAAAAAATCAGGTTTCTGATTGATAAAATCAACTATAATAGGAGTGTCTTTATAAGCTTCAGTACTTTTTACATTCCCATAAGCAATCAAACCAACATTCAATTTTAGCGCCTTAACCGTACTTTCGACTAAAGTTCTCGACTTCAAAATTTCGACTTCATTGTCCACATTACTTTTCAAAGCGCTCCCCAATCCCAAATCAGAAAATGCAGATAATTCGGAGAGCATCCCGCCTTTCTTCTCATCTTTCACTAATATCGTAGTACTGGCTTGATATTGTGGCGTGGAATATCTAAGATAAACATAAGCGACTGAAAGACAAAGAAAAGCGCCCAAAATAAACCATTGCCAATGGATGAGATATTTTTCTAAAACCATTCTTAAATCAAAATCATCTTTTTGATCGTCCTCGAACATAAAATTATTATTCATAAAAAATATTTATTTTGATGTAGTAACTATTAATGTAATTAAAGTAATGACCAAAGAAGTTATCGAGATGATAACACCTGTATTTGCACCTACTGCAGCTCCATTGATACGTACTTTATTGGGTTCTACATAAACCACGTCATTTTGTGCCAAATAATAAAAAGAGGAATTGATAAAATCAGCCTTGGTGATATCGACCCTATTATAGGATTTTACGCCATTAACTTCTCTAATAATAAGAATATTGTCTCTTTTCCCGTAGATGGTCAAATCCCTAGCCATACTGATAGCTTCAATTAACGTAATACGATCGGAATTAACAGAAAAAGTGCCTGGATTAGTCACCTCGCCTTGAACCGAAACTTTAAAATTAGAAAGACGAATGGTGATAATTGGGTTTTTGATGTATTTTGCTATTTTGTCCTCGAGTATCTGCATTACTTCAGAACGAGACAATCCGCCTACCTTCAATTTTCCCAAAATTGGAAAATCAATTTGACCAGTAGCATCCACTAAATAAGACTGCACAGATTCTTGCCCTCTTAAAGTCATCATAGTTCCAGTACCTACGTTCATTGTTGTAGGAACGCTAATAGCAGTCAAATTAAAAGGAAGTGCTGATTCAGGATCGTCTGCCGAAACAATAATCATCAACAAATCATCGGGTTGAATTTTTATTTCGTAACTATTTTGCTTTTCCTGAGCTGCCAAGCTATCAATATTTTGATAATAGACACTAGCTTCCCTTGGTGCACAAGAAAATACCAGAAGAACTAAAAGAAAAGGGATTGTTTTTTTTACTAAAAAAAAATACTTCATATAATTTTATTTTTAAAGTCCACAAATATATACATTAACAACCTAGTTTAATAGAATTTGTTGTTGAAATTGACACAACAAACTACATAAAAACAACCGATAACCAACAACTACCCAAATACCGTTCTGACAATGATTCCGATATCCCCAAAAAAACTACGGTTGTAATAATACTCTAAATTCATCCGCACCTTATCTGGGAAAATTATGGTGTCATTAAAGGCCAATGGATTTTCTTGCTGTGCCAACAGCTTTTCTTCGTTTTGATACTTGATAGAAGCTTCACTAGTAATGCCTGGTTTTAGTTCCAATACCTTTCTATATTCTCCTTCTAACAGGTCATAGTAACCCTGAATATCAGGTCGTGGCCCGACCAAACTCATTTCGCCTTTCAAAACATTCCACAACTGGGGCAACTCATCAATCTTTGTTTGCCGCAAAAATAGCCCAATTCGGGAAATACGGTTTGTTTGAGGACAGATCGTTTTTAATTTATATATATTAAAAATGCGTCCCCATTGTCCAATTCTTTCTTGTACAAAAAGACCGTTCGATTTAGTGTCAAGGCTAGCTGTAATCCAAAAAAAAACAAGAAGCCAACCCGATAATAGCAGCCCAACGAATGAAAAAAATAAGTCAAAAATTCTTTTTAACATCTAGTGTTGTTTGGTCTTTAAATCAATTTTAAATAGTACTCCCCACTTCTAACTTCAAACACACTTCGTACTTCGTACCTCGTACTTCTAACCTCGTACTTCTAACCTCACCCTAATACAACAACCCAAACATCCATAAGGGTATCGTTTTCATCATTGGAAATTCGATATCATCTTTTACTACCCAAGCATTTTCTAGTCCACTAAGTTGCTTTTGTCCTTTCCCTTTCCCTCCCACTTCAAAGGTATATTTTCCGTTAACGAGAAAATCTCCTTGTTTAGGTAGATGCACTTTATGCAAGGGTTGCAATTGCGAAAGAAAAAAAGTTTCGCGAACCGTTCCAATATTGGCTTGTTGTTCAGCAAGTGCGGCTAACAAAGTGGTGTTATTCAGGAATATTTTTTCAGGCTTTTGTAACATTGCTGTACTATTGCCAGCCGGAAATAACAGGGAAATTATTTTGGCTTGCTCCAAATAATACAAATAATTATTCAAAGAATTTCTGTGAATGCCTATTTTGGCAGACAAGCTCGATATATTGGGTTTAAATGGCACTTGCTGTGCAATCACGTAAACCAGTTGCAATAGTTTCTTGGCATTTCGGATATCAAAATCTTTTAGTTCTGCCATATCCACTTCTACGATAGTCCGTATCAATTGGTTGATACGCTGGTGAACGGAGGAACTATCTTCCAATCCGAAGGGGTAATAACCATAGTTCAAATAATTTCTGAAATGTTCTAATGGTCGAAAACCTTGAGGAATCTTCTTTCTAATTGCATCAGAATCAAAAAGTAATTCCTGCAAGTCTAGTATCGGAAGATTAATAATGCCAAGCATCGACAAATACTCTCTATAAGACAACCCTTGAAGCTCATACATCAAAGCTCTTCTGCTCAAATCACCTTCTTGCTTGGAAATATCAATAATGGAAGAACCGGTAAAAATAATTTTTAAATTGGGAAAGAAATCATACACATTTTTAATTTCGAGCGACCAATTTTTATACTTGTGTACTTCGTCTAAAGCCAAAATGGAACCTCCATTTTTATAGAACTGGTCAACAGTATCTTTTAGGGAATGTTCCGTAAAGTACAGATCATCCAACGAAAAATAAGCCGCTTTCTCCGTGGCCAAATTTTGTTCTTTTATCCATTGCAACAAAAGCGTTGTTTTGCCAGTTCCTCTTGCCCCTTTTATACCAATTAAGCGACTATCCCATCGAATGACATCAAATAAATACCGCTTAAAATCAAGATTTGTGCTGGCTATTAATCGTTCTGATTGCTCTAATAAAGTATTCATATTGCATATTATATTGTGCAAATATAGAATATAATTACACATCATGATATGCAATTATTGATTTTTTTGAATTATTGACTTTTAATTTGCATTATACCAATAGAACCAGTAATTCAACTTACATCAAACCCGCTCCATACTACTACCTTCTCACACTTCACCTCTCACTCATAACCCATAACCCATAACCCATAACCTATAACCTATAACCCATAACTGATAACCTCCCTAATGTTTCACTCCATCACTCTTCAAAACTCTACTAAAAGTTAGCCCAATTATCTTGATATCAAACCAGAATGATTTACGTTCTAAATATTCTTTTTCAAAAGCTACTTTCTCTTCTAAAGCGATTTCATCTCTTCCATTAATTTGTGCCCAACCTGTAATGCCTGGTTTGAGTTTATCTACTCCAGCCTGAACCCGCAAAGCCATAAGATCATCTTGATTGTACAGCGCGGGACGTGGCCCTACAAAAACCATTTCGCCTCTGACTATATTAATCAAATTGGGTAATTCATCAAAACTCAACCTTCGCAACACCTTGCCAATTTTTAAAACATATTGCGAGGGGTTTTCTAATAAATGAGTCGCCACATTAGGCGTGTGTTTTTTCATACTGCGAAACTTGTAGATGTGGAAAAAAGAATAATTGACACCCACTCTTTTCTGTTTGAAAAAAACAGGAACACCATCTTCAACCAAAATGAGTATGGCTACCACTAAAAATAAAGGAGAAAGTAAAAGCAGCATCAGCAGCGATAATATTCTATTCAACATAATCGTATTTTATTTCATTTCAACAAATCAACTCAAATCAATCAAAAACCTTAAACCTTAAACAATTCACAGATAACCCTTTACCCTGAGCTTATTGAAGGGCCTAACCGACTAAACGATTAAACACCCGAGCGCAGCGAACGGACGAAGTAATTAACCGGTTAACCCGTCACACTGAGCTTGTCGAAGGGCCTAACAGATTAAACCCTAAACCTTTAAACCTCTAAACCCATAACTCAAAACTCATAACCTCCCACTAAACCCTTCCATCGTCTTCAACAACCCCTCTTTCGATTCTACTGGTAATGGTTTCCCAATAGCGGAAACTATTTTGACATTGCTTACTACATAACTTTCCGTTAGTTTTTGTACCCGTTCCGAGTTGAGAGGCAAATGCAAAAAATCCCCCATTCGAGCCATTCCGGATATCAATCGGGGGGAAATAGAAAGTATTCGAGTGGTCTTTTGTTGAGAATTAGCGATTACCGCTATTAATTCATTCGTAGAAAGCGATGCA
>CALPPA020000166.1 GCA_943325355.2 Klebsiella pneumoniae
ACTTCTACAACCACTTTTCCAGCTTCATTACAAGTGTATTTTGGAGCGGGTTTTGAAATTGCTTTTCTGTTTCCTAACGAATAGCCAGTTCCACCACCAGAACCTCCACCACTTCCAGCACCATATCCGCTTCCAGTACCAATTCCGTCCCCAGTTCCATTTCCTCCCCCGGTTCCACCTCCAGAACCTCCCGTTCCATAATAGCCGTTTGAGCTCAAACTTCCGTTCGCTTTTCCTTTGTTTCCTGCAGTTTTATCATCGCCATCACCACCTTTATTCGAACCTTTCATAATACTGGACAAGGCATCGTTTGTATTGTTAGAAACCCTTGGTTTTACTACAACGGGTTTAGGTTCTTCTTTTAAAACAGGAGTTGGTTTTAATGGTTTTACTTTCTGCGGAATGACCACGCTTTCTTCTGTAGAATTTTCTTGAGATAAAATTGCTTCTTCTGGAGCTACTTTTGGTGGTGTTTGCTTGGCCTGATTTTTTACATTCAAAACTTCACTTTTATAATTGGCTCCTGAACCTAAATCGCTGTCGCCAAAGTTTACAGTAACGCCACCGCCGCCACCTCCAGGGCCAACCAATTCTTCTAAATTGGCTGGTGGCCAAAATCGGATGAAGAATAAAATCAGCAATAATGTTCCATATAAAAGGACGGTTATTGCAATTGATTTTTTTTGGTCAGAGGATATGGTCGAACTCATTTAAAATTTTAAATTAGGATGCTTTAGTAAAACGTTGAAAATTACTAAAAATTATTAGAACTAGGAAACAAAAGAGATTATGGATAATAAATCTCTCCAGAACTATGATCCATATTCGCTCCTGTCACGCTACTCAAAACATTGATTTCTCCTTGTAATTTCAAAATGCCAAGCAAAGCAAAAATTAAAGCTTCCTTGAATTCTAATATTTTAGCCGTAGGAATGACAATCTTCATTTCAGGTAAATAAAATTGAATACGTTCGATGATAAAATCATTGTATGCGCCACCGCCGGTTATAAATAGGATGCCTTTTTGATTGGGCAAAGCCAATGCAGTTTGAATGGCAATATGTTCTGTAAAAGTGCTTAATCTATCTTCAATTCGAATTTCGTATTTTTCGATTAAGGGTAAAACTACGCCTTTTACAAATTCGAAACCCAAAGATTTTGGAAAGGGTTTCTTGTAAAATTCTAATGAATTTAATTCGTTAAGTAAAGTTTTATTTAAAATTCCAGTTCGAGAAATTTGTCCTTTGTCATCATAATTCAATCCCAATTGATTGGCATAATAATTCAAAACTGTGTTTACTGGCGAAATATCAAAAGCAATTCGTTTGCCGTTTAGTTCGAAAGAAACATTCGAAAATCCACCCAAATTCATACAATAATCGTAATCCGAAAATAATATTCGGTCGCCAATGGGAACCAATGGAGCTCCCTGACCTCCTAATTTTACATCCTGAACTCTGAAATCACAAACTGCTGTTTGATGGGTTAATGTTGCAATTTCAGGCAAGTTTCCTATTTGAAGTGTCAAACCTTTTTCTGGTTGGTGTAAAATAGTATGTCCGTGAGAGCAAACAGCATCTATATTTTCAATTTTATGCTTTTCAATAAAAGTGGAGATAATTGACGCCAGAAGTTTTGTATATTCTATGTTTAATTTATTCAACGCTATTTCTGAATAATCCACAGCTAATTTTAGATGATTAATCCAGTCTTTACTGTAGCCAATTGTTTCGCTCTCAAGGATTTCAAAAGTCCATTTTTCGTCATTTAAATGGAATTCAATATGAGCTAAATCAACGCCGTCAAGTGATGTTCCTGACATAACTCCGATAACGTTGTAGTTATATTTTTTCATTAGCCAAATTTACGAATCAAAATTGAAAATTTCATTATAAAAAAGTACCTTTGGGTATATTTTTATAACAAAAAACAACATTTATTTTATATTATTATGGATTTTAATCTTACCGAAGAGCAATTAATGATTCAGCAAGCAGCCAAAGATTTTGCGCAAATGGAGTTGTTTCCAGGCGTAATTGAGCGTGATGAGCATTCTAAATTTCCGACTGAACAAGTAAAAATGATGGCAGAACTTGGATTTTTAGGAATGATGGTTGACCCAAAATATGGTGGTTCAGGACTGGATAGTGTTTCCTATGTTTTAGCCATAACCGAAATTGCAAAAATAGATGCTTCGGCAGCAGTAATTATGTCAGTTAATAACTCCCTGGTTTGTGCTGGAATGGAAAAATATTGCAATGAAGATCAAAAAATAAAATATTTAGTTCCACTTGCTAAAGGAGATGTTATTGGGGCTTTTTGTTTGTCAGAGCCAGAAGCTGGAAGTGACGCTAGCTCTCAAAAAACAACTGCTTTTGATATGGGAGATTACTATTTGTTAAATGGAACAAAAAACTGGATAACCAATGGAGGAACAGCATCAACTTATTTAGTGATAGCTCAAACCGATGTTGAAAAAGGACATAAAGGAATCAATGCTTTTATTGTAGAAAAAGGTTGGGCAGGTTTTGATATTGGTCCCAAAGAAAAGAAAATGGGTATTCGTGGTTCTGACACTCATTCCTTATTATTTAATGATGTTAAAGTCCCAAAAGAAAACAGAATTGGTGCTGACGGTTTCGGTTTTACTTTTGCAATGAATGTGCTGAATGGAGGTAGAATTGGGATTGCCTCTCAAGCTCTAGGAATTGCCACTGGAGCTTATGAATTGGCTTTAAAATATTCGCAAGTTCGTAAAGCTTTTGGCAAAGAAATATTCAAACATCAAGCTATAGCTTTTAAATTAGCCGATATGTATGTCAAAATTACTGCAGCCAAATTATTAATTATGAAAGCGGCTTGCGAGAAGGATGAAGGCAAAGACATTGCACATTCTGGTGCTATGGCAAAATTATACGCTTCCGAAATTGCATTAGAAGTAGCAAATGAAGCAGTTCAAATTCACGGTGGAAACGGATATGTGGCGGAATACCACGTTGAACGAATGATGCGCGATTCGAAAATCACTCAAATTTATGAGGGAACTTCTGAGATTCAAAGAATTGTAATATCAAGAGGATTGGTTTCTTAATTTATTAAGTATAAATATTCATTACCCTTTCGAATATCAAATTCGAAAGGGTTTTTTGTTTAAAAAAGAGGTTCAGCTACTTAACAGGCATATTCATATCATACCCCAAAATATAATAATTGTTGTCGTTGAATTGAAAATCCCCTATGACGGTCCATTTCAGTTTTTCGGTATGTGCTTTATAGGAAGGGACATTAGTTTTGTTAATAAAAGTCAAACTCAGCGGATAGCGTTTCAAAACGTGAATTCGCATAAATTCAAAGAGCAAATTAATCAATCCTTTTCCACGATATTTTTTGTCGATGCAAATGGGGCCGTATTGAAAACTGCTTGTTGAATTTATTTCAAAATCTAAAAATTCAAGTTTTGGAAACAAACTAATCATATATTCGAAAATGGGGTATTGACTAAAGAAATCCCAACTTTCGGCAAAAATATAGGCGATTATTTTGTTGTTGTCTTTGGCAATAAAAAGCCCTTCGTTATTAATAACATAAGTTAATTGTTCTATTGAAAAAGGCGTAGTAACAAATCCAGATTTCTTTTCTTCTTCGGTTAAATTGGATACGAGATATAGTTTTTGCAAGTCCAAAACGCCTTCAATATCACTTAATTTTGCTACTTCAAGTTGTATGTTTTCCATTATTAAATGCCTTCAAAACCGGGTTAATTTCTGGTCAAAATTAAGAAAAATATTAGGAATCCAAATTTAAAATCACAAACAATACTTGCTTTAAAATCTCTTTTTTTAAAGATTTTGCTTATTTTCGCTATATGAAATGAGCACCAAACAAATTTAATTGTTTAAGAAAGCTAGATATGCTCATTCCATTTTCCGTAAAAAAAACAAACAGTAACTTCGAATGAAAAACATCATCATCACAGGAACTTCAAGAGGACTTGGTTACGAATTGGCTTTACAGTTTGCCAATGCAGGTCATAATGTATTAGCGATTTCCAGAAAAACACCTCAAGCACTTATCGAAAATCCAAAAATCAGTTGTCTTTCTATAGATTTATCCGATGAAAATGAAATGAAAAAGGTCGAAAATTTCCTTTCCCATTCTTGGAAGAACGTAGACATAATTATTCATAATGCTGGAGGTTTAATGCTAAAACCTTTCTCAGAAACTTCTCAAGAAGATTTCGAGAATATCTATAAAGTCAATGTTTTTGGCGTTGCTAATTTGACTCGTGCCTGCTTGCCCTATTTACAAAAAGGAAGTCACGTAGTTACCATAAGTTCTATGGGAGGTATTCAAGGAAGTCTTAAGTTTGCTGGATTGGCTGCTTATAGTTCGAGCAAAGGAGCGGTAATTACCTTGTCGGAATTGTTGGCAGAAGAGTATAAAGAAAAAGGAATTTCGTTTAATGTTTTGGCTCTCGGTGCGGTTCAAACCGAAATGTTACAAGAAGCATTTCCGGGTTACGAAGCGCCAATTTCGGCGGCAGCAATGGCCAATTATATTTTTGATTTTGCCTTGAACGGGAATAAATATTATAACGGAAAAGTGCTTCAAGTTTCATCGACAAATCCGTAGCCAGTAAAGTTAAACGTTATTTATTAGACGTCTAACCTAATAACCCATAACCCATAACTCATTACTGATTTGTCCGAAACCTTATCAAAATATATTCCCGAACACGCCGTAAAACCAGTTTTTGAATTGATTGTAGCCAATCAAGTGCATCTCAAAATTGTGAACGAACGGGTAACTCGACATGGTGATTATCGAAAAGGATTGAGCGGAAAACACGAAATTACCGTCAATGCCAGTTTGAATAAATACAAGTTTTTGATTACGTTAGTTCACGAAATCTCGCATTTAGTAGCGTTCGAAAAATTTGGTCGCAATATCAAACCACACGGAAACGAATGGAAATATTCTTTTCAACGATTGATGATTC
>CALPPA020000167.1 GCA_943325355.2 Klebsiella pneumoniae
ATAAAGCTGAGAGGTAGAACACTAATTTATTGTGTTGTATTCATTACACTAATCTGACGCACAATCTTCTGGACTAAATTTGTACTTAACATTTTCAAAATCAATGGGTTTTCCTTTTGCAAAATAAGATTTACCTAAATAAGTTTGAATTTCTCCGTTCCCTAAAACAAGTTCTTCTCCTTTTTTTAGCAATGCCATCGGGTTTTTAAAAACTACTTTTTCATTTTGGCCTTGAATAAATGTATAATCTACTAACAAAGTATCTCCTCGAAATTCACCAACAATTTTCCCAATCTTAATAGGCATATTCAATAATTTCATTTCCATATTCCCTGATAATTTACCATTTTTTAAAGTATTTATCTTTAAATCAATAGTGTCCTCTTCATAAATGGCAACATAACATTGAACTTTAACAGGTTTTTCTTCCGATTCCTGTGATGTAGTATCTTTTTGGTTTTTATTACAACTAAAAAAAAACAAGCCAACCAAAAGCAGTCCTAAAAGAATATTTTTTTTCATTTTATAAACTTATAAAGTTATTTAAACATACTCCTAATAACGCTATTTTATATAAAAATATTATTTGGTAATTATTTTTTTATAAAAAGAAGTGCCATTCCAATCGATATGTAAGATGTAAATCGAATCAGTAGCTAATTGTTCGTATTGCAATTGCAATTCTTGACCCTGCATTTTATAACTAGCACTTTTGACCAAAACACCATTCATTGAAAGTAAGGAAACGTTAACATAATCAGTGGATATTTGTGGCAATCGAATCGTCAAATTCCCATCAATACACGGATTCGGATAAACCGAAATATCCTGATACTGTGCTGCATCAAAATCAACGGTACTCAAAAGCACATTATTGAATATGGGTAGTTTTGCAAAATTGGTTCCCAGTACTTGCGTTACTTCGGCTTCGGTCATACAAAGCCAATCTTGCATCACAGAAGAATACAATTGACGGTAATCAAATTGCATTGGGACTTGATCGCTCGTCGAAGCGCTTAGCGGCAAATTAGGTGACGCTCCTATCATTCCAGCTACTGGATATTGAGTTCCTGCCACTGCTGTTGGACTGGTATTTAAAGCCGAACCAAAGAACATAACAGGAGCTGCTGAACCGTGATCGGTACCAAAACTTGCATTGCTTTTTATACGTCTTCCAAATTCACTAAAAGTCATTCCTGCTACTTTATCATCTTTACCCATCAGCTCTAAATCTTGCTGAAATGCACCAATTGCCTGAGAAAGTATTGTTAAATTAGTAGCCTGTGAACCTAAAGTTTTATCTGCTGTGGTTACTTGGTAATCGTGTGTATCGTGCGTATTGGGATGGTTAACGATGTACACTGGTGTCTTTAAACCACCGTTAATCAGTTTAGCTACAATTTTTAGTTGATCGGCTAATTTATTACTCGCTGGATAGGTTACGGCAGCACTCAAAGGCACGTTAAATGCCGTTTGAATGGTTTGTCTATATACATTACTTTGGTCTTTCATTAACCTTAAAAAAGTCAATTCGTTACCATAATCGTTATTGGGCGATGGATCTGTTATGGAATTAATTACATTCAATAACGAGTTTGGGTCAGTGACACTGTAACCCATATTTATATTTTCACCTTGCAAAATAAAAGGTAGCGTAGAGCCTATTTGTATGGCTAAAGGATCTGGCATTTCGGATGTAGGATAACCATCAGGAAAATTTGGATATTTTATGTCTAAGGCTCTTCCTAACCAACCACTATCTATTGTTTGATTACTTCCGGAGCCTGTAAACCAAATATCAGTAGCTCTAAAGTGACTGTAATTGGGATTTGGATAGGAAACTCCCTGTAAAATCATCAATTTGCCATTGTTGTATAATCCTTGCATGTCTTGCATTGCGGGATGCAAACCGGTGGTCAAATTATTATTTAACGGAAGTACTTGTGTACTATTCATCAATATATTAGATCGTGCATTGACAAGATTAGTCCATTTGTCTAAAGGAAAAACAGTATTCAATCCGTCATTTCCTCCATTTTGTTGAATAATAACTAATATTCGTCCGCAGTTGACTGCTGCAAGAGCCATTTTTTCTAAAGAAGTATTCTCGATTTGAGAAGATGCCATTACAGGGATACCGCTAACCATTAAAGGTATCGAAGCTGCTGCAGTTGTTTTTATAAAATCTCTTCTTTTCATATATTCTGTTTTAAGAAATTAGTTTTTGTCTTTGCATTAACGCGAATAATAGCTATACAAAAAGACAATTCACTAGTTACATTAATTGGTATTCAGCAAGTTGTGTAATGGTAAGCAGCAAACTCTTTAATCGTGTTTTAACGGTATTGGTAAATGTATTATTCGTAGGATTTCCTATATAATTGTTCCAGGCCGTAGTCCAGTAAATATTATCCGTTTGATTGGACAATAAATTTTGGATTTTTAATGTATTTTTGAACGAAGTACTCAGGTCAATCGGCAATAAATATTTGATACATTGATCGACTAATAAGTCTGGATCAACACAAGTTTCATTGGAAAACTGCTTTACCCAAGCAATGACATCTACCTCAATCCTAGTAGTTAAACCATTGTAGGTTTTATTATATCCATTAAAAATGCTAGTCAAAAAACTAAACCTTTTTTGTGTGGTGGTCGAGTTAATCCAATATTCGTGAAAGGACGGTTGTTGATAGAAAGCATTCCATCCTGAAACATTGGGGATTGCTCCCATTGATTGCTCCATAGGAAGCAATAATGAACTGTTAAAATCATTCCAAATACCGTATTGTGCATTGTGATTTAATGCATCAGTAACCGTTGTATTGACATTGAAAGTCCGAATAGAGCCTAACACTAGATCAAAGGGAGCTTTTATATACGCTCCCCTATTGGCCATATCATAAAAATGTTGACTTTTGAAAAGGGTATCCAAAACGGGTGTAATATTCCAATTGTTGGCCACAAAAACCTGCGCCAATGGTGTGATGACATTCGCTTCAACATTAGCATCAATATCATAATAAACAAAGAAACGATAGAGTCTTCGGCAAATGTATTCAGAGACCACAACCGATTTTGAAAAAATCATATCTATAAAAGCATCTAATTCATTTGCTCCTGTACCATTAATTACAGTATTATTAAAAAAACTAGAAAAGGTTTTAGTAGTTTTATCGTGTAAAGTATCATCATAAGTAGTGGTCGTAGGCGTAGCGTTAAGATTTTTCACCCTCCAGCCGGTAAGTACTTTGGCAGCTTGAACTACATCTTCCTGAGTGTATAAACTTAAAGGATCTTTGCCTAAAGTAAACAATTCCATTACCTCTCGTGCAAAATTCTCGTCTGGAGCGGTTTTAGAATTGGCTTGGTTATTCAAATAATACATCATAGCGGGTTGAGTAGCCATATTTCTTATTAAAGTTTTGAAATTACCCATACAATTTTCTCGGAAATATTTCATATAATCATAACATATTCTGGCAGAATTATTTCCACAAAAAGAGTTTTGCGATATTCTCACGCTAGTAAAATCAATTGGAATGAAATGATACCAAAACATACTCATTTTCTCCCGAATATTTAACTCCTGATTCAGGGCTAAGCCAACACTCCAGGAAGCTAAACCTCTGGTTCTATTAGTATTTGTAGTACCGCCGGCTGATCCGGTGAAAACATTCTGAGTCCAATTCATTCCATAAGGAAGACTATTTTCGTCTGCAGCAGTAGGTTGGTAATTATTCAGAGGAGGACTTGGAGTTGTATTTGTAAAGTTTAATAGCGCATTGACAGAAGCTGCCATACCAAGAGTTACAAATGAATCGGCATCTGCTTTTTTGAAACCAAATTGAGTTCGCCGCAACAAATAAGTTGCTTCGCTTATCGTCCAAGAACCAGAATACTGAGACAAACCGCTATTGACAGGACCAACTCTTGCAATTT
The DNA here is from genome assembly GCA_943325355.2 of Klebsiella pneumoniae. Classification (GTDB taxonomy): domain Bacteria; phylum Bacteroidota; class Bacteroidia; order Flavobacteriales; family Flavobacteriaceae; genus Flavobacterium. The sequence continues at coordinate 3,943 of CALPPA020000167.1, forward strand.
CGGATGTTGAATAGCGCCGAGTCGAGTAATTTTTACGACGGTATTTTTCGAATAAAGGGTCTTCTGAATTTGAATTCCTTGTTGTCAAGATCTTAAAAAGACTTCTACGTGTGTATTGAGTAGCCATAAAAAAAGTTTTATCGAATATATACTAAATTTGATATGTAGTCAAAAGAATTTATAAAAAATCGATGAATAATCAAAATTATTTATAAACATAAGAATATTCTACTAATAATCGCTAAAGAATTTGATAAAATTCTGTTTTTGATGACTTTTGAATAAGCAAAAAGTAGTTAGATACTTCAACAGCGCAATGAGCTGAAAGAAAATTAAAATCCTAAACCAACTCCCTAAAATACTGCAACAATATTTTGTCGTTATCTCTTGTTGGTGTAAAAATTTCTAGAATACTTGGTTTTTCGTCTTGAGCATAAAGTGCTGTCAAACTAGTTGACAAACTAATTTCGTCACTGGCGATGCTGTATTCGAAACCATACATTTTTGCCAATGATTCTGCAGTTAAGCAGTGCGAAGTTTCGAAAAAAGTATTAAAAACTGGTGTTTCTTCGTGTCCGGGCAAAATCCTGAAAATCCCTCCTCCTCCATTATTGATTAAAATAATCTTGAAATTATTAGGGATGTATTCGTTCCACAAGCCATTGCTGTCGTATAGAAAACCAATATCGCCTGTAATTAAAACTGTTTGTTTTGTATTGGCAACAGCCGCACCAATTGCTGTTGAAGTACTGCCATCGATTCCGCTGGTTCCTCTGTTACAAAATACTTGAATCGAAGGGTTTATATCGAACAATTGAGCATATCGAATAGCGGAACTATTGCTAATTTGCAACATACAGTCTTCGGGTAAGGTAGTTATTACTTTCTCAAAAACCTTGAAATCTGAAAATGGAATTTTGGATAAATACTCGTTGTGTTTCCTTTTTCTCAAGGCTGAAATTGCTGAAAATGTTGCACTATAATTACTTTTTATTGGAATGGTAAAACGCAGGAATTGATTGAAAAATTGATTTGGATTGACTTTAAAA
>CALPPA020000168.1 GCA_943325355.2 Klebsiella pneumoniae
ACGCTTTACACAACAATAGAAGAAAGTTTAGAAGATGTGGTTGCCAAATACGAAGCTTTTTACGAAGATCAACCATTCGTAACCGTTACTACTAATGACATTAATATGAAACAAGTGGTGCAAACGAACAAATGTATTATCAGTTTGATGAAAAAAGGAAATCGGATTTTGATTACTTCAGTAATCGATAATTTAGTAAAAGGTGCTTCAGGTCAAGCAATTCAAAATATGAATTTGATGTTTGGATTAGACGAAAGCACAGGTTTACATTTGAAACCAAGCGGATTTTAATTTTTCTATTTTAAATGTTGAATTTAAAATTCTAAATTTAAAAATTCGCTTCATTTAAAATTTAAAATTCAACATTTAAAATAACTAAAAATGAACTTATTTGACGTTTATCCTTTATACAATATCACGCCTGTAAAAGCGCTTGATTGCACGATTATCGACAACAATGGCTTAGAATATCTTGATTTATACGGCGGTCACGGCGTGATTTCTATTGGTCATACCCAACCGGATTATGTTGCCAAATTAAAAAATCAGTTGGACAATATTGGGTTTTATTCCAATGCGATTCAGAACCCTTTGCAAGTGGAACTAGCCGAAAAACTGGGCAAGCTTTCAGGTTACGAAGATTACACTTTATTCTTGTGCAGTTCTGGAGCTGAAGCCAATGAAAATGCCTTGAAATTAGCCTCTTTTCACAACCGAAAATCACGTGTGATTTCATTTGAAAATGCTTTTCACGGAAGAACATCCGCAGCAGTAGCCACAACCGATAACAAAAAAATTGTGGCACCAATCAATGCCCAACAGATCGTTACTTTCTTGCCTTTAAATAACATCGAATTGGTGGAAGCCGAATTAAAAAAAGGTGATGTTACCTGTGTAATTATAGAGGGAATTCAAGGAGTTGGAGGTTTAGACCAAGGAACCACCGAATTTTTTCAAGCATTGGAAAAAGTATGCGAAAAATATGAGACCGTTTTAATTTTAGACGAAGTACAATCTGGTTACGGAAGAAGCGGAAAGTTTTTCGCCCATCAACATCACGGAATTAAAGCGGATATTATCTGTCTTGCCAAAGGAATGGGGAACGGTTTCCCTATAGGTGGGATTCTAATTTCTCCAAAATTCAAAGCCAGTTATGGATTATTAGGAACAACTTTTGGCGGAAGCCATCTCGCTTGTGCCGCAGGAATAGCAGTTTTGGATGTTATAGGCAACCAGAAATTAATGGATAATGTAAATAATATTTATGCCTATTTCTTGGAAGCCATAAAACAAGTTCCCGAAGTGATTAAGGTAAAAGGAAGAGGTTTAATGCTGGGGGTTGAATTTAATTTTGATGTTTCAGAATTACGCAAAAAGATGATTATCGACAAACATATTTTTACAGGAAGTGCCAATAATAAAAATTTGTTGAGAATTCTTCCGCCTTTGACAATCAAAAAAGAAGCAATTGATCAATTTATTATCGCTTTGAAAGAAGCATTGGCAGAATTAAAATCATAAAAATGAACACATTATTATCCATAGAAAAACGAAATGCTGTTTTAAGCCGAATGGCTGAACTTCTGGAACAAGAAAGAGCCAATCTTAAAAGTATTAATCAACAGGATTTAAGCAATTATTCCGGGGAAGATTTAGCTATGGAAAAACGCTTGCTCGTTGATGATGCCAAAATTGACGGAATGATTTTGTCGATGCAACAATTAGCAAGTCAAGAAGATCCTATTGGTGTCGAACGATTCTATTTTACCCACGAAAACGGTCTGAAAATTACCAACAAAACAGCGGCCTTCGGAACAATAATGATCATTTACGAATCAAGACCTGACGTGACGGTGGAAGCAGGCGGAATCGCTTTCAAATCTGGAAATAAGATTTTATTGAAAGGTGGAAAAGAATCTTTGTTGTCGAATTTGAAAATTGTTTCTCTTTGGCATCAAGCCTTGGAAGAAAATAATGTTTCTAAAAATTGGGTTGAATATTTAAATTACAATCGTATTGAAACCCAAGCTTTCTTGGAAAATCCAACACAAAGAGTGGACTTAATCGTTCCTCGTGGAGGCGAACAATTGATTGCTTTTACAAAAAAACACGCTACTTGTCCGGTTATTGTAAGTGGTCGTGGCAATAATTTCGTCTATGTAAACAAAGAAGCCGATTTACTAAAAGCATTGGACATTATCATCAACGGAAAGACTACAAATATTGGAGTTTGTAATGCTTTGGATAAAGTTTTAATTGATTCCAATTTAGAAAACTGGGAAGGTTTTGCCGCTGAATTAGTAGCTGAATTACAAAAGTATAAAGTTGAAATATTAGGAGACGACCGTTTTTCAAAAGCAACAACTGTTCCTGAAATTGAATCGGATTTGATTTGGTACGAAGAGTTTTTAAATTATAAAATTGTTATTGGAATCGTAAATTCTGACGAAGAAGCGATTGCAAAAATCAACAACTATTGTGGCGGACATTCGGCTTCAATTATTACAGAAAACGACACGATTGCCCAGCAATTTATGGAACAAGTAGATTGTGCAGCAGTTTATCAAAACGCTTCCACTCGATTTACTGATGGCGGTCAATTTGGTTTAGGAGGAGAATTGGCGATAAGCACAGATAAATTACACCAACGTGGACCAATAGGATTGCAACATTTAGTTACTAATAAATGGTATATTTACGGAAATGGACAAATCAGGTAAAAAAAGAATTTTATTAAAGCTCGGAAGCAACACGCTAACCAAAGAAACCGATCATATTTCAAGAGGAAAGATTGAGGATATTGGAATGCAAATTGCCGCTTTACAAGACGATTATGAATTTATAATCGTGAGTTCCGGTGCTATTGCCGCAGCCAAACAATTTGTAAAACTGGACAATCACGATAAAGATGTTTTTGTAAAACAAGCTTTGGCGTCTATTGGCCAGCCTCATTTGATGCGGATTTACCACGAAAATTTTAGCGATTTAGGTTTGCATACTTCGCAATGTTTGCTTTCGTATTCTGATTTCGAAAAAAAACAAACCAAAGTCAACATCGTCAACACTATAAATGTATTGGTCAAAAATAGTTACATTCCCATTATTAATGAAAATGATACCGTTGCTACGGATGAAATTCAGTTTGGTGACAACGATAAATTAGCAGCTTTAACAGCCGTTTTGTTGAATGTTGACATTCTGATTATTGCCACGAATACAAACGGAATTTATACCAAAGCCTCTTTAAAAGACGAATTTCCAAAGACTATAGAATTGGTAACTGATTTAGATCTTTTACAAAAAGAAATTGGTGATTCAAAATCTTCACACGGAACAGGCGGAATGCAATCCAAAATTGATTCGGCAGCAATTGCAAAAGCAGCAAACATCGAAACCTGGATTATCAACGGCTTGGAAGATAACTTTATTTTGAAAGGATTGAAAAATGAAATTGCATTTACTAAAATCATATAGTAATGGTAATTCGGTTAATCGGTAATTCGATTAATCGATTAAACAAATAACCGATTAAACATAAACTATGAACTTTATATCCATACAAAACATAGATTCACTTGAAAATTGGGTGAAACAAGCGTTAAAAATCAAAAAAAATCCGCTTAAAAATAAAAAACTTGGCAAGAACAAAACATTAGTAATGTTGTTCTTTAATTCTAGTTTGAGAACGCGTTTGAGTACCCAAAAAGCAGCATTAAATTTAGGAATGAACGTGATGGTGATGAACTTTGGCAGCGAAGGTTGGACACTTGAATATGAAGATGGAGCGATTATGGATCAAGGGGCTTCCGAACATATCAAAGAAGCGGCAGCAGTGGTTTCGCAATACGCAGATGTCATTGCCATAAGGGCTTTTGCAGGATTGGTGGACAAAGAAAAAGACAATGCCGAAATTGTACTATCAGGCTTTTTGAAATATGCAACTGTTCCAATCGTAAATATGGAAAGTACCACGGGACATCCGATGCAATCACTTGCCGATGCTATTACAATGGCGGAACACAAAACGGAACACAGGCCAAAAGTCGTTTTGACTTGGGCGCCACATCCTAGAGCTTTGCCACAGGCGGTTCCCAATTCCTTTGTGGAAATGATGCAAAAACAAACTGAAATGGACTTTGTAATTACACATCCTGAAGGTTACGAACTGAATCCTGAAATCACACAAGTTTCCAAAATAGAATACAATCAAGACAAGGCTTTCGAAAACGCCGATTTCATCTATGCCAAAAACTGGAGCAATTACAAGGAATATGGGCAAATTACAAATTCCGACCCAAATTGGACAGTAACTGCCGATAAAATGAAACTGACTAATAATGCTAAATTTATGCACTGTTTGCCAGTTCGTAGAAATGTAATTGTTACGGATGAAGTGATTGACAGCGAAAACTCCATTGTTATTGAACAAGCTAATAATAGGACATATTCGGCTCAATTGGTTTTGCAAAAAATATTGGAAAATGTCAAATAAACCATCTTTATCCATTATAAAAATTGGTGGAAACATCATCGATAATCCAACGGATTTGTCCCAGTTCTTGGCAGATTTCTCCATTATTGAAGGAAACAAAATTCTCGTTCACGGTGGCGGAAAATCGGCTACCAAAATGGCGCAAAGTATTGGCTTGACTCCTAAAATGATTGACGGACGAAGAATTACTGACCAACCAATGCTCGATGTTGTGGTGATGATTTATGCTGGCGAAATCAACAAAAATATTGTAGCTCAATTGCAAGCCAATAACACGAATGCAATGGGTTTTTCTGGTGCTGATGGAAACTTGATTCAATCGACGAAAAGAAACCATCCAACCGTCGATTACGGTTTTGTGGGTGACGTTCAAAAAGTGAATACCAGCTTACTGGAAACTTTAATCAATAGCGCAATTGTTCCAGTTTTCTGTGCGATTACACACGATAAAAAGGGACAATTATTGAACACCAATGCAGATACTATTGCC